>JAKAMK010000034.1 GCA_021812925.1 bacterium
TTGCCAGGTGGTCCGCACGGAACCGTCCGCCGCAGCTCTTACAGTCGACGAGCGGGTCGGTGAATCCGGCGACGTGGCCGGACGCTTCCCAAAGCTTCGGGTTCTGGATTATCGCGCCATCGACCCCGAAGACGTCATCGCGCTCCTGCACCATACGGCGCCACCAGAGCTGCTTCAGGTTGTTCTCGAGCTCGACGCCCATCGGACCGAAATCGTAGAAGCCGGCGAGTCCGCCATAAATCTCGCTCGCAGGAAATACGAACCCGCGGCGTTTGGCGAGCGAGACTATCTTTTCCATGAGAGAGAGGTCGGCCATATGCAAAGAAACTTACACGAAGTACCGCGCTATTGCACGGTCGAGTCTGTCGGGACATACCCCGGATCGCCCGTCGTCTCCGTCGTCACTGCGTTCGCCGAGGTCGTCACCTGCACGCCCGAGTAGCGATCGTAGCCCGTGAACGCGGTCGGGCCGACGATGACCGGTGCGGTTCCCTGCTGCGCGGAGGACGGGGTGAACGAGACCTGGAACGCCGCCTCGGCGACGCCGCCCGGAGTAAGGTCGGCCGCGTTCCAGGTGACCGTGCGGGAACCGGAGTCGTAGGTGACCGCGCCGCTTGTCTTCCCCGTGAAGGTGACGTAGCTCGGCAAGATGGCGGAAACCGAGGCGCCCGCGACGGCGCTCCCCTCGTCCTGCGCGCGCCAGACGATCGTGTACGTGGTCGGCGTATTCGGCGTGGGCGGGATGGGACCCGTGTTCGCGAACGGCCCGGTCGTGTGGTACGAGAGCGCGGAGAGCGCGACCGCGGTCGTCACCTTCGCGACGACGGTCTGCGAGGCGCTCACCTGCTCCGGCACATTCGCCTGCCCCACGCGCGTGCCCGAAACCGAAATCGTGAACGTGACCTGCGGCGCGCCGGAGGTCGTCGCGGGGAGCGTGCTGAAGGAGAATGTGCCGAGGCCGGAAGCGCCCGGGGCCATGGAGGCGAGCGAGGGATCGGTGTCCTGGCTGAAGAGCACGGTGTGCGTCGAGGAGTCGTAGTAGCCGTTCGTGGTCGCGACGCTCCCGTAGTCGACCGCGCCCGAGAGCTGCACGGCGACCGTCGCGTTCGTGACGTTCGTCGAGAGCGTATTCGCGTAGGACACGGTCACGCTCTCTTTCGCGCCCGGCGCGACCACGGGCGTGGCGGACGAGGCACCGTTTATAGAAAGCGCGGTCGCGATGAAGGGCGACACGATCGTGACCGTCGCATCCTGCGTCATGTAGGTGACCGCGATGGCGGAGTCGCCGGCGGTCTGCGCGGTGCCCACGGTGAAGTGGAAGACGCGCTGCTCGCTATCCTGCCCCACGAGGGTGCCTGAGAGCGTGATGTCTTTGGACGCGCCCGGCGCGAGCGTGCCGACGACGAAGCTCGAACCCGAGAGCGGGAGCGAGGACGACGCGACCGTGAAGCCGAACGGCAGCGAATTCTGCACGACGACGTTGTCGATGGGCACGGTCGCGTTGTTGCGCACGGTGAGCGAAAGCGAGAGCGGCTTCCCGGAAACCGTCTCGGCGAGCGTGTCGACGGACACCGAGAGCGGTGTCGAGGAGATGGCGAGCGCGTAGGTAGACTTCTTCACGAAGGTCGCGCTGCTCCCCGCCGCGCCGAAGGAGAACGAGACCGGCAGGGAGAGCGACTGCCCGGCTGCGCCGAAGACGACCGCCTTGATCGAGCGGGTCACCGTCTCGCCCGAGGCGAGCGTGCCGAGGTTCTCCGTGTAGCGCGGGTACGGCGTGAGGAGGTTATCCGCGCTCCGCGAACCCGACGGGAAATCGACCTCGATGGTCGCGTTCGTGACCGCGACGGGATTGCGGTTCGTGATGGCGAGCGAGAGCGGCACGGTATCGCCGCCCGCGATGGTTGTCGGGCCTTGGATGGCTACGTCGATGTTGTTCACCGAGACGGTGTTCCCGCCATAGTAGAGGAGGTACCCGGCGATACCGCCCGCAATGAGGAAAAAAGCGAATGCGAATCCGAAAAAGTATGCCGCAAGGCGCACGTGCCGCTTGCCGCGACGATGCACGGCCGAGGATTTCTCTTGCCAGGCGTGCGGGGTCTCGTGCGCACCCGCGCGCACGAGACCCTCGTCGAGCACGGCTGCCGGCGCATCACGCGCATAGAGCCGCTCGCGCGCGTGTTCGAGTGAGGAAAGGTCGTCCGAGGGCGGCATGCAGACAGTATAGCAGCGCTACAGGCCGCTCGCCGCGATGCCGCGGTTCACGCGCGCCACGTACGCGGCGCGCGCTCGCGCGATGTCTGCGAGCAGCTCCGGCGAGAACGGGTCGGCCGCCACGTGGGCGCCGTCGTCGAAGCCGAAGGCGGCGAGGAGCGCAAGCGCGGCGGCTATTTCGAGTGCGTCGTGCTCGACCTCGGGCCGCGCCGCGAGCGCCTCGAGGAACGCGGCGAAGGCCGGGTACGCTGCCGTGTCGGGCGCTTCGCCGGGCGAGAGCCGCAGGAGGAGCCCGGCGACGCGCCCCGCGCGTTCGCGCGGCTCGGCTCCGCCGAGCCGCGCGAACCAGTTCTCGCCTAGCACCGCGCCCGTGAGCCGCCACCCTTCTTTCCCCCGCACGAGGACGAGGTCGCTCTCGGCCAAGGTAGGGAGTGCGGCGGAGAGCTTTGCACCCGAGCGCCGAAGCCCCTGCGCGCGCACGCGCACGACGCCGAGGTCGCGCGTGAGGATGGTCACGAGCGTGTTCGCCTCACCCGCGCTCGTGCGCGCGAGTACGAGCCCCCGCGTGTCGTACTTGTGCCGCATGAATGCAGTAGGCAGTCAGAATTACGTCTCCTGCTGCCTGCTGTCTGCTGCCTTCTTCAGACTGAACTTCACCGTACCCGAAGAAAGTTCCGCCGTGTACGGGCCGTCGCCCTTCACTACGTCGACCGCGTCGCCCTGCGCGAAGCCCTCGCTCTTTCTCGCTTCCGCGACTGCGCGCGCGAAGGCGCGTTCGTCGCCCTCCGCGACGAGCTCCGGCGTGAGCTCGGTATCGAGCTCGACCGCCGAGTAGCCTGTCACGACCTTCTTCACGTTCACCTCTTCCGCGAGGAGCGCCGCAAGCTCGGGCGTGAGCTCGTCCTGTACGCGGAGCTTCGCAAGCGGCTGGCGCACTTTCACGCCCGCCTTCTGGCGCAGCTGAAGCGCGTCTGAGGCGAGCGCGCGGACGCGCTCCATCCCGTGCATGAGCGCGCGGTCGTCGCGCCGACCGAACCACGCGAATCCGAAAAGCCCACCGCCCTGCTCGGGCCACGCGGCGAGGTGCACGCTCTTCGGATCGTGCTCGTGCTTCACCGCCTGGTACACGCGCTCGGCAAGAAACGGGGCGAACGGCGCGAAGAGGCGCGCGGACGCGTGGAGCACGTCGCGCAGGGTCGCGAGCGCCGCGGCGTCGCCCTCGCGCGCACGGTCGCGGATGCGCCGCACGTACCACTGCGAGAGGTCCTCGGCAAGTTTCGCGAGGGTACGCGACGCCTCGAAGAGGTCGTACCGGTCAAGCGCGGCGGTCACCGTCTCCGTCGTCTCCGCGAGCCGTGCGCGCATCCAGCGGTCAAGCACGGTCTCTTCGCCCGCTTTCGTCGCACCCTTGAAGAGCTCGTAGAAATTCGCGCTGTTCTCGAGCCACGACAGCACCTTCGCCGCCTCTTTCACGGTCTTCTCGTCGTAGTTCTTCGTGTCGCCCGGGCCGGTCACCGAGTACATCCAGAACCGGAGCGCATCGACGCCCCACTGGTCCATCTCGGCCCACGGGTCGACCACGTTCCCCTTCGACTTGCTCATCTTCTGCCCTTCCGCATCGAGGAGGTGTCCGAGCGAGACGACATTCTTGTACGCCTTGCCGCGCCCCATGAGGGTACCGACCGCAAGCAGCGTGTAGAACCAGCCGCGCGTCTGATCGATGGCCTCCGAGATGTAGTCGGCCGGGTATGGAATCTTCGAGAGGTACCGCGCGAGCGTGTCCTTCGGCGCTTTCTCTTTCGCGCCCTGCGCGAACGGCATTGCGCCCGAGTCGAACCACACGTCGATGACCTCACTCACGCGGCGGAGCTCGGTGCCCTTCTCGGACACGAGCGTGACGTCGTCGATGTACGGCCGGTGCAGGTCGAGCTCGTAGTCATCGTTGTGCGGGAGCGGCACGAAGTCGAGCTCCTGTACCGCGCCGTTCTTCGCGCTCGCGAGCACGCGATCGAGGATGCCATCCGCCGCCTCCTTGTCCGCGCCCGCAACGAGCACGGCAGCGGACTCGAACATGACCCCGTGTCCCACGACGAGCACCCGCTCATTCGCGAGCGTCCGCTCGAGCTCGTAGAGGAAGGAGCCGAACCGGTTCTTCGCATCGAAATAGCTCTCGCCGCCCGGTATCGCGTCCGCGTAGCGGTGCGTGCGCTTCCACTCCCAAAACGCGTCGAACCTGCCCGGCTGCTTGCCGCTATAGTCCCCGAGCCCGAGCTCGCGGAGCCGGTCGTCGTAGACGATCGTATCCTTCGCGATGCCGAGCGCCTCCGCGACACTCTCCGCAGTCTGCTTCGTACGCAGCAAGGGCGACGCGTAGATCTTCGTGATGCCCTCGCGCGCGAGCCGCTTCCCCGCTTCGCGCACCTCCGTACGGCCGAGCTCGGTGAGGCCGTTCGAGGCTTCGCCATCGGAGTCGAGGTACTGCTTCGCGTTTCCCTCCGACTGCCCATGCCGCATGAGGAAGTACCGGTTGCCGCTTTTCTTCGTGTGCGACTTCAGTTCCTCGGCCGAACCGATGACGAGCTGCTCCGCGCCGTCTTCGCTCCGCCACACGGGCAGAGGCGTCCCCCAGTACCGTTCGCGCGATATCGCCCAATCCTTCACGCCGCGCAGCCACTCGCCCATGCGCCCGTCGCGGATGTACGCAGGCTCCCAGTGCACGCCCTCGTTCTCCTTGACCAGCGTGTCGCGGAGGTCCTGCATGCGGAAGTACCACGAGTCGCGCGCGTAGTAGACGAGACGCGTCTTGCAGCGCCAGCAGAACGGGTAGCTGTGCTCGTACTTGCTCTTCGCGAAGAGAAGGTTTTTCGCGGCGAGGTCTTTCACGATGTCGACCGCGAGCTCCTCGTCCACGACCGAACGGCCGGCGAGCTCGCCCGTACCCTCGATGAACTTCCCTTCCTGCGAGACGAGGTGCACCTTGGGAAGCCCGAGCGCGGTGCCGAGGTCGAAGTCCTCCTGGCCGTACATGACCGCGGTGTGCACGATGCCCGTGCCGTCCTCGGTCGTGACGAAATCCGCCGGGTACACCTGGAACGCCCTCGCGAACTTCGGCTTCTCGGATTCGGGCGCGAGGGAGCGCGCATACGGATACAGCGGCTCGTACGCGAGACCGACGAGCGCCGCGCCGCGCACGGTCTTCTCGACGTTCGCATCCGCGAGCCCGAGGTCCGCGAGCCGCGCGGACGCCGCTATCGCGTAACCGTCGGCGCGCTGCACAATTTTGTATTCAACATGCTCGCCGACCGCCAAGGCGACGTTCCCGGGCAGGGTCCACGGCGTCGTCGTCCACGCGAGGAGGAAGACGTCGCCCGCGAGCCCGAGCTTCTCTTTCGCGTTCGTCACCTTGAACTTCGCGGTCACGGTGAGGTCCTTCACGTCCTGGTAGCCCTGCGCGAGCTCGTGCGCGGAGAGCGCGGTGCCGCAGCGCGGGCACCACGGCACGATCTTGTAGTCCTTGTAGAGGCGGCCATCGTCGGCGACGTGCTTGAAGACGTGCCACAGCACTTCCATGTACGGCGCGTCGAACGTGAAGTACGCCTTCGACTCGTCGACCCAGTAGCCGATGCGCTTCGTGAATTTCGCCCAGAGGTCGATGTAGCGCAGGACGCTCGCGCGGCACTTCGCGTTGAACGCGGCGACGCCGTACTTCTCGATGTCGGGCTTACCGGAAAAGCCGAGCTCCTTCTCGACTTCGAGCTCGACCGGCAAGCCGTGCGTGTCCCAGCCGGCGCGACGCGAGACGCGGTACCCGCGCATGGTCTTGTAGCGCGGGATGGCGTCCTTGAATGCGCGACTCTCGAGGTGGTGGATGCCCGGCTTCCCGTTCGCGGTCGGCGGGCCCTCGTAGAACACGAAATCGCCCTTCGGTGCGGACTTTTCGAGACTCTTCTCGAAGATGCGTTCGCGCTCCCAGAACGCGAGCGTCTCTTCCTCTTTCCGCGCTATCTCCGATTTCTGCGGGCCATCCGTCATATCGGGTAACAATAGCCCCGACACCGACGAATGCCAAGTATCCACGCGATATTCTGGGCGCCACCACTATCTACTCGCGATCCACTACGGCGCGCACCGCGCGTCGGTAACGAGGTAAACGTTTGCCGCCGAAAAAAGAAACGCCGCCGGTTTTTGGACCGGCGGCAAGTCGAGGAACAAGTTATGAGGAAACGAGACCGAACGGGACGACGGAGACACCGCCGTACCGTCCGCTTTCCGAAGACTCGAGTGCTGCCCGCGCCTGCGGAGCCAGTTCACGCGGTTTTACCGCAGGAAAGTGGCTGCCGCATACCGAGCCATCGGGTCCCGCACGGAACGTGACGGGACACCCGATGGCTGCGGCGGTCGTGACGAGCACTTCGAGCGACTGGTGGCGGGTGTGCGTCACTTGCGCCTCCCGCCGCCATTCGGACGAACGCTGCCCTTATCCGAAACCTTGCGGAGCTTGCCCCGACGCGCGTCTTCAGGGAGTGCTTCCCCGAAGCTCGCGCGTGGCACATGCTTCGCAATGACTCCCTTCCCTTTGGAAGCCGGGTTCGGCGTGTGTTCGGGCTGCCAGTCGATACTGTCGTTACTCAAGAGCTATCCCCCTTGGTTGGCAGAATTGCCGGAAATACTATACCGACTTTCATACCGTTTAGCAAGTCACATGCGCTCTGGCGCTGGTATACCGAGGAGATTAAGACCGTTCGCCATCGTGTTTGCGAACGCGCGTGCGACTTTCAGTTTGTACGCTTCTTCCGGAGAGCCGAGCACCTGCTCGCTCGCATAGAACGAGTTCCAGGCGGACGCGAGCTCAAGGAGGTAGGTGACAAGGAGGTTCGGTGCGAGCTCTTTCGCCGCGCGCGCGGCTACTTCCGGGTAGTGCAGGATGACGCGCTCGATAGCATACGGTTCCGCCGGTTCCTCTGCGCCGCCCGCGTCCTCGGATTCGTACGCAAGGAGCTTCAGCGCGCGCACCAAGGCGTACTGGAGGTACGGCCCCGAGTCGCCCTCCAAGGAAAGCGACTTCTCCGGGTCGAAGACGATGTCCGAACCCGGCGCCTGCCTGAGCACCATGAACTTCACCGCACCCACCGCGACCTGCTCCGTGATGAGCGGGTCGTCGTTCTTCTCGCTCGCCTTCTGCATGACGCCCGCGAGCACGTCGTTCGCGGTGATGACGTTCCCCTCGCGCGAGCTCATCTTGCCGGAGGTGAGCGTGAGGAATCCAGTCGCCACGTGCTTCATCTTTGCCGCGAGTCCGGCGTTTATGTCGCCGAGCGCAGCGAGCACGGTCCTGAAGCGGCCGGTTTGTTCGTTACCGGTGAGGATGATGACCTCATTGCTCGGCCAGCGTTCTTCTTTCAAGAACGCGAGACCGATGTCTTTTGCTTCGTAGGTCGGCGTATCTTTCGAGGTGATGAACACCATCGTGTGCACGCCCTTCGGCTCGCCGTCGTAGACGATGGCACCATCGCTCTCCTTGAATATGCCCGTCGCGAGTCCGTCTCGCACGACGCGCACACCTGTCTCGGTCGTGTCGCTGTCGAAGAGTTCGAAATCGAAATGCGTGCCGAGCATCTTCCACGTACGACGGAACGCGTCCATGGAAATCTCTCTGCCACGGTGCCAGAGGTCCATGACCGCCTCGTCCTTCCCCGCGTAGATGGCCTGGTTGAGCGCATCGATTTCTTCTTTCGCCTTGGGATCGTCTTCGTACGCTTTCGAGCCCTCCGCGTACGCTTCGCCTATCTGCTTCGCGCTCTCGGGCTCGGTGACGCCGTGCTTACGGAGCGCCCACAGTGCTTTCGCGACGTTCGGGCCGACATCGCCGCCGAAGGTGTCGCGCGCGAGCGTGGCACCCTAGTTCTCGATGAGGCGCGAGAGCGACTCACCGATGATGGTGCCGACCAGGTGCCCCGCGTGCATTTCCTTGAATGCATTCGGATTCGAGTATTCGATGAGCACGCGCTTCCCTTTCTCGTGCTCGTTCTTCCCCCACGCTTCTCCTTGCGCGCCTGCCTCGTCTACCGCAAAGGCGACAGCCGCTTTCGAGAGCGTGATGTTTATGAAACCGGGTCCCGCGACTTCGACGCGCGAGGCGTCCGCGCCGAGCGCGTCCTGAATCGTCAGAACGAGCGAGTCCGCGAGCTCGCGCGGGTTCCTCCCCGCGATTTTCGCGGCCGCCATCGCGGCGTTCGTCGCATAGTCGCCATGCGAAAGGTCACTCGGGCGTTCGACCGTATAAGTGGCGCTTCCCACGCCCGCCTTCGCGAGCGCTTCCTCCACAGCCTTCCGAATCTTCTCCTCCATACGGGCGAGCATAGCAGAAAAAGGCGCGCCCACCATGCGGGGGCGCGCCCGACCGAGAGCGGTCATTCGAGGGCGACCTCGT
>JAKAMK010000035.1 GCA_021812925.1 bacterium
CAGGAGGGTCGCCTGCCGAGAACGCGAGCGCGAAGCCGACCGCCGCGCTCGCGATTGCGTGGAGGAGCGTCGAGCCGAGGAAGCGCAGGCCGTCCGTGTACACGCCCGTGAGGAGGTGGCCGGCGGACAGGGGCGCGAGAAGGAAGAGCATATTCTCCGCAGCGGCGAACCCGAGCGCGACCGTGAGGAGGTAGATGACGTAGTCTGGCCCGTCGCCCACGTTCGGCCGCCACAGGATGAAGAGCGCCGCCATCGCGTACTTGAGGGTCTCCTCGATGGTCGCCCACGCGGTGAGCACGTGGAGGGTCCCGCCGAGATTCGCCTGTGCGTACTGTTCGAGGGGCAGCGCGAGCGGCACTGCGGCCATGCCCGCGATGAACGCGAGCCCGACGAGCGCGCGCGGCTCCGAACAGTGCGAGTCTTCTTTCAGCAAGAAGTAGAGCCACACGAGGGACGGCAAGAGTCCACCGAAAAAAGCGTAGCCGATCGTCGAGAGTGTCACCCGTCTATTCTACCGCATCAAATAAATAGCAAATCTCAAATACCAAGAACCAAATAGGATTCCTGGTTTGGTACTTGAAATATGGTTCTTGTGATTTTACGTCGCCGGCCACGCGGCAACCATGAGAAGCTCTGCGTCCTTCGTGGGGAGCGACTGGTAGATTTCCTCGGTGAGGAACGGCATGAAGGGATGGAGCGCTTTCACGAGGCGCGTGAGGAGGGCAAGGAGGAGCGCCTGCCGGGACGTCTTAAGCGCCGCATCTCCGCCCTGGAGGAGCGGCTTCGACTCCTCGAGAATCTTGTCGGCGAGCTCGTGCCACGCGTAGTGGTAGAGTTTCTCGGCGGCGAGGTAGACGCGGTACTCCTCTATATCCTTCGTCACGTCCGAAAGGAGCTCATCGAGCGCACGGAGGAGCGCCTGATCCTCGGCAGTCATCGCGTGGCCCGCGTCCGCGCCCTCGGTGTTCTCGAGAACGAAGCGCGAGATGTTCCAGAGCTTATTGGCGAAGAGCTTGTAGCCCTTTATCTTGTCTTCGCTAATGCGGAGGTCAGTGCCCGGCGTATTGCCGACGACGAGCGCCATGCGCGCGGCGTCCGCGCCGAACTTCGCGGCTATATCCAAGGGGTCGAGGTTGTTGCCGAGCGACTTCGACATCTTCCGGCCCTGCGCGTCCCGCACGAGGCCGTGGAGGTACACGGTCTTGAAGGGCACCGTGCCGAGCGCGAACTCGGTCATGAGTATCATGCGCGCGACCCAGAAAAAGAGTATGTCGTGGCCGGTCTCGAGAAGGTTCGTGGGGTGGTACGTGATGAGGTCCTCCGTGTTGTCGGGCCAGCCGAGCGTCGAGAACGTCCAGATGCCGGAGGAGAACCAGGTGTCGAGGGTGTCCTCGTCCTGCGTCCACGTGCCCTCCATAGCTTCAGCGGCGGAGGGGCCGTCGCCTACCCGTATTTCATCGGAGTCCTGCTTGTACCACACGGGGATGCGGTGGCCGTACCAGATCTGGCGCGAGATGCACCAGTCGCGCAGGTTGTCTATCCAGTGGAAGTACGTCTTCTCGAAATAGTCGGGAATGATGCTAATCGCGCCCGAGCGCACTGCCTCGGTCATGAGTTCCTTGAGCGACTTGCCACGGCCGGGGACCTCCTTGTTCACGTCCACGAACCACTGCAGCTTCGGCAGGGGCTCGATGATGCCGCCCGTGCGCTCGGCCGTGGAAACATTCTGCTTGATGTCCTCCTCCTTTTCGAGGAGTCCCTCGTCGCGCAGCCACGCGACGACCGCCTCGCGAGCCTCGGTAGTCTTTAGGCCCGCAAGGCGGCCGGGCACGGCCATCTTCGCGTACTCGTTTATGACGATGACCTCGTGCGAGAGTTCGTGCCGGTCGGCGATGTCCCAGTCGGTCTGCGAGTGTGCGGGCGTCACGCCGACGGCGCCCGTGCCGAAGTCCTTGTCGACCTCCTTGTCCGCCACTACCTTTATATGGATGGGCACGTCGCAGAAGACCGCGTCGTACTCTTTGCCGACAAATTCCTGGTAGCGCGCATCGTCCGGGTGCACCGCGACCGCCACGTCGCCGACCTTCGTCTCCGGGCGCGTCGTCGCGACGGGAATGGGGAAGTCCTTCGCGTAGCGGAACGTGTAGAGCTTCGCCGGCCGCTCCTCGTAGACTATCTCGTCGTCGGAAATCGTCGTCTGGCCTTTCGGGTCCCAGTTCACGATGCGGTGGCCGCGGTAGATGAGTCCGGCGTCGTACATGCGCCTGAAGACCGTGCGCACCGCGCGGTTGCGCTTCTCGTCGAGCGTAAACGCTTCGCGCGACCAGTCGAGGGACGCGCCCATGGTCTTCACCTGCGCGACGATGGTGTCGTGGCTCTCGCGCGCGAACTGTTCGATGCGTGCGAGGAGCTCCTCGCGACCGAGGTCGTGGCGGCTCTTGCCCTCTGCTTTCTTTATCTCCTTCTCGACCTTCGACTGCGTCGCGATGGCGGCGTGGTCGGTGCCAGGAATCCAGAGCGTCTTCTTCCCGCGCATGCGGGCGTAGCGCACGAAAATGTCCTCGAGGGCGAGCATGAGCGCGTGGCCCATGTGGAGGCGGCCGGTCACGTTCGGCGGCGGCAGGACGATGGAGTACGGCTCCGCGTCCTTTGCCGTCACGCCTTTCGCTATACAGGTGTCCGGATTGAAATAGCCGCTTCTCTCCCACTCCGCATAGATGCGGCCCTCGGTCTCCTCTGGGTTGTACGGCTTCTTAAATTTCTCGGGCATTACCCAGGAAATATAGCAAATCCGCGGCTGTTCCGCTCGCAGTCTTGACGTTTCCCGGTGATGCGGCAATATGCACCTCGGGTCTGTAGGGGGAAAGGAGGGAATCATGCTCTCGCTCAGACAAGCGGCTTGGAACGACGAAGAGGCCGCGCTCACGTCCCTGCTGAAGGGTGACGAGTGGTCGGTCATCGCCGACTATGGGACGCCTATCGACGCGCAGCTCACGACGGGCGGTCAGCGCATCTGCTTCGAACGGTTCGGGCCCGGCGCGACGCACATCTGTCTCTCCGGTGTCGAACGCCGCGTACGGCTGTTCGCGTTTCGGGAGTATTACCTGCTCGAGCGCGCGGAAGCGGTGGTCGCGAAGCGCGGGTTCGTGCTCGCAGACGCGTGGACGTGCGTCGCCACGTGCAACGAGTTGCCAGCGCTCCAGCACCATTTTCCGGTGCCGGCGCTCGGTACGGTCGCTCACACGTTCGACCCGACCACTGGGAGGAGGGATTGTCCGGGCGTGCTCTGCTGCCGGTCGAGCGCCTTCCTGCCCCTGTCGCGAGGCAAGGCGCCCGTCGGGCAGATCACACGGGATGCGGTTACGCTCCCCGTGCAGTTCGGCTTTCCGAAGGAGTTCCTAGTACTCGTGATGCGGCGCTCCTAGCCGCGGCGGTCCGGTGAAAACCGGGCCGCTCTTTTTATGCAAGCGAGCGGGTGCCGGAGGCAATGAGGGTGTCGGGGTCGGCGAATTCCTTGCGGAGCGCGCGATAGTAGCCCGCAAGCGCAATCATGATGGCGTTGTCGGTCGTGAGCGAAGCGGGCGGGATGCGGAGCTCGACACCCGGATGCTCTTTCGCGACCTTGTCGGCAAAGACGCGGCGAATGTGCGTGTTCGCAGAGACGCCGCCGCCGAGGACGAGGGTCTGCGCGCCCGAGTCGAGGAGGGCGCGGCTGGTTTTCTTCCAGAGCACCTCCGCGACCGCGTTCTCGAATTCGTATGCGAGCTGCGCTTTTTCATCGTCCGCAAGCGCGCTGCGGTCCTTGAGGAGGTACAACAGCACCGCGGTCTTGAGGCCCGCGAACGAGAAGTCGCAGGTACTGTCGTTCAGCATCGGGCGCGGGAGCGCAAACGGTACGGGCAGGTTCCCGGAGACAGGGTCTGGGTCAGACTCGCGCAGCGCCTCGGCGAGCTTCGAGACCTCCGGGCCGCCCGGGTAGGGGAGTCCCATCATGCGCGCGACCTTGTCGTACGCCTCGCCCACGGCGTCGTCGCGCGTCTGCCCGAGGAGCTCGTACGAAAGCCACTCTTTCATCAAAACCAATTCCGTATGCCCGCCGCTAATCAAGAGCGCAAGCACCGGCAACGAGACGTCGTGTATTTCAAGTATTTCTTTTGACTCATGACCCATGACTCTTGACTCGGTTTGTGCGAGCACTGCGCGGGCGCCGCTGGGCGTTCCGCCTGCCGCGTGATTGCGGCTAGTGAGGGCCGAAAGCACATGTCCCTCCATGTGGTTCACAGCGACAATGGGCTTCTGCCACGCGAGCGAGAGCGCCTTCGCAAGGTTGATACCGACCCAGAGTGCGGGCTCGAGGCCGGGACCTACCGTCACCGCGATGGCATCCACGTCTGGCGTCTCGGTTTCCGCGAGGAAGGCGAGAAGCTGCTCGTCTAGGGTCGGCTCGCGCTCGAGGAGCTTCGCGATGGCGTCGTGGGTTTCGTCCGGAATCGCCTGCGTGTCTTCGTGCAAAAGCTCGGCCTCTTCGAGTGCGGCCTCGAGCAGCGGGACGAGATTCTTCGCATGCTCGCGCTTCGCGAGCGCTGGGAAGACGCCGCCGTACTCTTTATGAATCTCTATCTGCGAGAGAAGCGCATTTCCGAGCACGGTGAAGCGGGCAGACTGCTCATCGCCGGACGCGTCTACGATAGAGACCGCAGTCTCATCGCAGCTGGTTTCTATGGCGAGGATTTTCATGCGTATTGGGCTATTATACCTGCATGTTGCGAAATGACCTCCTCTGCTGGATGGACCTCGAGATGACGTCCTTGCGGGACGCACGCAGGGACCAGATTATCGAGATAGCGGTTATCCTCACCGACAAGGACCTGAACGTCGTGGCGGAAGGTCCGGACATCGTCATACACGCGGACGGCGCGCTCTTCGAGGGCATCCCCGAATCCGCGCGGGCGCTCCATGAGAAGACCGGCCTGCGCGAGGCGGTTGCGGAGAGCGCCGTGACGGTTCCTGAAGCCGAAGCGCGCGTACTCGAGTTCCTCAAAGAGTACGTCGAACCGGGCACTGCGCCTCTGTGCGGGAACTCTATCCACATGGACCGCCACTTCCTCCGGCTCCAAATGCCTGCGCTCGATGAATACCTTTTTTACCGCTGCATCGACGTCTCGACCCTGAAAGAACTCGCGCGCCGCTGGGCGCCGGGGGTGTACGAAGAAGCGCGCGCGAGGAAAGGCGAGAGCGCGCACCGCGCGATGGACGACATCAAAGCCTCTATCTCAGAGCTCGCGTTCTATCGCGGTGCATTCTTTACGGGCAAGAGGCTCTAAGGCCCATCTCAAGACCTGCTCTTCCGGCAAGCGAAGCGAAGCGCCGTTCCGCTTCGCTGCACTTGGAAATTTCAACCGCTTCGATTCGCTTGCCGGCTTCGCGAACGGTCTCGGATGAATCCTAATCGTTTTCGATTTCCTTCCACGGCATCTCGTGGCCGTTCGGGATGAAGAAGCCTGCGCTCCCCGCGTGCCCGCCGCCGCCATACTTCGCCGCGAGCTGTGAGACGTCTACCGAACCGTCGCTCCGGATGGAGACACCGAAGCCGTCCGGGTGTGCAGATACCACGAGCGCGATGGGCGGCAGTTTCTTGTAGAGTAGGCTGCCGATGTGCGAGCGCATGGTGATGGAAGGGAGGGAATTGGCGAAGAGGCAGCGGTAGCCTTCGAACTCGACCTCCTTTGCGGCCTCGACCGCGATAGCGCAAATCTTCTCGTAGAACTCGTTATACGCATGCGCCTTTGCGAAGAATCCTGCCCGCCTCTCCGGATCGTTCACCTCGCTCACCATCGCGTCCCACACGGCAAAGTCGTACGGTTGCACGATGAGGTACGTGGCGACGTCTTGCGTCTCGGGAAGCGCGTAACGGTAAATGTCGTTGTCCTCGATGAATTTCAGAAGTTCCGGCACGGGCGTATCGGGATGGAAGTAGCTCCATGCGATAGTCGCGCCGCTCCGCTCGTTATCGAATACATGCTCGGGCGCGCTTTCGGTGAGCGCTTTCGAGCTTATGTGGTGGTCGAGCACGACAAGGCGCTTTGCACCCTTCGCGAGTTCTTCCATCTGGCCGGGCTCCTCGAAAATGAAGTCGAGAATATAGACTTCCTTGCCTGCAAGTCCTTCGGGAAGCGGGTCGCCGTAGCCCGCTTCGATATAGTCGGCTGCGTCGCCGAATTTCTTCCACGCTGCGTACGCGGCGCCGAAGCCGTCTGGGCAGCGCTTGTGGTAGATGACGACGATGCTCTTGTCGGTCATGCAAAAGATTCTACCGCGTAAAGCGCACGTAGATGCCGGCGGGGATGACGCGGGAAGAAGCGGACTCCTTTATCAGCAGTTCGCCGCATTCGCCGTCCACCTCTCCGAACGCGCTTTCGACCGCCTGTGCGAAGGAGCGCGGCGCGTAGCCGGCCGCGTAGCCGTTTAGGAGAAAGAACGAGCCGGGCGCATCCGACAGGAGCTCCTTGAGCGTCGCGAGAAGTGTGGGGAGGTCCTCTTCTATCTTCCAGACTTCGCTCTTTGCGCCGCGGCCGAAGGCGGGCGGGTCGAGAATGATGCCGTCGTAGCGCGCACCACGGCGGACCTCGCGCTTCGCGAATGCGAGCGCGTCATCGAGTATCCAGCGGATAGAGTCCTCGGGAAGACCTGAGCGGCGTGCGTTGTCGTGCGCCCAATCGAGCGACTGCTTCGAGGCGTCGACATGCGTGACCTCAGCGCCTCGGAGAGCGGCTGCGACCGACGCGGCGCCGGTGTAGCCGAAGAGGTTCAAGACGCGCGGGCGCTCCGCGCCCGCGCGCACCTGCGCTTCGATGCGTTCCTTCGTCCACGCCCAGTTCGGCGCCTGCTCGGGGAAGATGCCCGTGTGCTTGAAATTGGTGAGCTTCGCGCCGAGCTTCATGGCGCCCCACGCGACCTCCCAATCCTCGGGAAGCGGTTTCCGTACGTCCCACGCGCCCTTCGCTTCGCCGAACGCAAAGACCGCGCTCGCGTCGTCCCAACGCTCGGGCGTGCGTTTGCCCCAGAGCGCCTGCGTTTCCGGGCGCGCCGTGATGACGCTACCGAAGCGCTCGAGCTTCATGTTCTCGCCCGAGTCGAGGAGCTCGTAGCCGTCCCACGGCTCGGTGGTGAGGTGTGCGTCGTACCTCATGCGAGTAGTTCCGGATGCTTCTTGCTCCATTCGTAAAAGACGACCGCAGCGGAGACGGCTGCGTTCAGGGACTCCGTGCGCGGATGCATCGGGATAGAGAGCTTCACGTCGCAGGCGAGGAGCGTCTTTTCGCGGATGCCCTCGCCCTCGTTGCCGATGACGAACGCGGCCGGCGTGTCGAACGCGTCGGTACCGAGGGTCGTCGCGCCGTCCATCGCGAGCCCGTAGATCCAGAACCCTTTCTTCTTCAGCACCTCGAGCGCGTGGTTCACGTTGCCGATAGAGACGAGCGGGATGCGGAACGCCATGCCCGCGGAGGTCTTCACGACCGTGCCGGTCACGGGCGCCTGGTTGTGCTCGGGAATGAAAACGCCCGCGAGCCCGAAGGCGGCGGCGCTCCGTATGATGGCGCCCACGTTGTGCGGGTCCTGCACTTCGCCGAGTACGGCGACCGCCGGATTCTTCGAAAGGTCGAGTCCTGCGATGAATTCGTCGAGCGAGACGAGGAGCTTTCCGGGATCGATGGTCGCGATGACACCCTGGTGCACCGAATCCTTCCCGACGAGGTTCGTGCCGCGCCCTTGGGCGAGCTCCGCGGTCGGGATGGCGTGCCGCGCGAGCAGGTCGCGCAGGTCGCGGTCGCGCAGGTCGCGCGCAAGAAAGGCCTTCCGCACGATTTTGGGCGCGCTCGTAAGCGCCTCCATGAGCGCATTCTTGCCATAGATATAAATCTTCTCGCTCTTCGGCGACCGCTTTTGACTCCGGTCTTTCATGTGGTGCGCGGTGAGGGACTTGAACCCCCGACCCCATCCACGTCAAGGAAGTGCTCTACCAACTGAGCTAACCGCGCGTATGGCTCGCAGGATACCTGATTTCGGCTGACTATTCAACGTATGGCGGAGTGGGTGGCTTCGGTCACGAGTCGCTAACCGCAATGCTCCAGGCATTAGCATTTCGCTAAGCGCTCGCGACTCTGGCTCGCCGTCCTCGCGCAATCCTCGGACATGGCTGCGCCATTTGAATCCCACGCTCACGACGCGCAGGCGTCGTGCTCCTCCCCGCGGTCATTTCACTGCGTTCAAAGCTGCGGAGAGGGTGGGATTCGAACCCACGGTACCGTTTCCAGTACACCACATTTCGAGTGTGGCGCTTTCGACCACTCAGCCACCTCTCCCAATCTAAACCAAACCGTAAGAGAACATGATTCCTTT
>JAKAMK010000036.1 GCA_021812925.1 bacterium
GGCGAGCACGTCGGCGCAGTAATGGTGCGAGAGACGTAGAGCGCGGCCGACTCCTTGGGTCTGCCGCGCTTCCCCGAGGCTAGAACGGCGTTACGGTGTATGCGGGCGGAGCTACCGCGAGGAGCGCCTCGAGCTTCTCGCGCGTGAGGAGTCCCCGCTGCGCGCCGACATCCTGCACGACCGACATCGAGTTCACCGGTCCCCACGCGAGCGCATCCTTAAGCGGCAGGCCGAGCGCGAGTGCGACGACGATGGTCGAGGTGGTCGCGTCGCCCGCGCCCGTGCGATCGACGGGCGGCTTCGGGTCGGGATACATGGGCACCTTGAAGCGCTCCGTACCGTCGGAGGCGTACGCGCCGTTCGGGCCGTCCGTGATAAGGACGAGCGAGGGACCAAGCGCGTGCATCGCGGTGAGGAGCTCCTCGATCGCGGTGTCGCCCTTCCCGAGGATGCGTTCGGCTTCCTGCTTGTTACAGGCGACGAGCGTGCTTGCGCGGTACAAGGGCGCGAGCGTCTCGGTGCCCAAGGACATCTCAAAGGTGCTCGGCTGGAACGCGAGCTTCGCCTCCGGGTGCGCCGCGACCCACGCGGCGAGTTCGAGGTGGAAGGGGATGGAACGGCCGGCCGAGGAGAGGTACAGCCACTTCGGCGCGGCGAGGTCAGCCGGTACCGCGTACGGGTAGTCCTCGTGCTTCACGAGGATGGTGCGCTCGGCATCGTACCAGAGCACGTAGTCGTGGTTGGTCCTCGTGCGCTCGTTCGCGTGCACGTAGCGCGTGTCGACGCGCTCCTGCTTGAACACGTCGAGTATCTCCTCGCCGTAGCGATCATCGCCCACGTTGCTTATGAAGCCGGTCGAAACGCCGAGGCGCGCGGCCGCGACCGCCGCGTTCGCCGCGTTACCCACGCCCGGCACGAGGATGGATTCCTCATACGGGATCTTATCGCCCCAGTTCATCGAGATGGTGCACTGCTCGTGATTGACGTCGCAGTGCACCTGCGCGTCCTCTAGTTTTATGAACTCGTCCACGGTGCAGTCGCCGACCGCGATGAAATCCAGAGGTTGCTCCATATGGAGGCATCGTACCACGCCCCCACACTCACTTTTACATTGCGGATACGCATGGCCGAAGGCCGATGCAAAAGTGGGTGTGGGGGCACGCGCGCTCCTGTTCTGTACACAGATTAGAAGAGGAATCGTTTGCTACAATGAAGTCATGACTGATCTTGTCTCGATCGCGCGCGCGCTCGTCATGCCGGGCAAGGGGCTCCTCGCAGCGGACGAGAGCGTGCACACCGCGACGAAGCGGCTCGCGTCCTACGGCATCGGCACTTCCGAGGAGATGCGGCGCGAATTCCGCGACCTCTTCCTCGGTACGCCGGGCATCGAAGAGTACCTCTCAGGCGTCATCCTTTTCGATGAGACCATAGGAGAAAAAGGAGACGACAAGAAGCTTTTCCCGAAGTCGCTCGCCGACCGCGGCATCGCACCGGGCATAAAGGTCGACGCAGGGACGGAGCCGTACCCGTCGAGCCCCGACGAGTTCATCACGGGCGGGCTCATCGGCCTCCCGGAACGGCTCGCAGCCTACAAGAAGCAGGGAGCTCTCTTCACGAAGTGGCGCGCGGTCATCACGATAGACGGCGACCGCCTCCCGACCGCGCAGGCCATTCACGAGAATGCGCGCCGGCTCGCGAGCTACGCGAAAGACGTGCAGGCGGCGGGCATGGTGCCCATCCTCGAACCCGAGGTGCTCCTCGACGGCAATCATTCGCGCGAACGCACGAGGGCGGTCATCGTGGAGACGCTCTCGACCCTTTTTACCGTGCTCGGCGAGCATGCGGTCGACCGCGCGAGCGTCATCGTGAAGACTGCGATGGCGCTCTCCGGAAGCGGGAGTCCGAAGAAGGACACGCCGGAAGAGGTCGCGGAGTCGACCGTCGCCGCGCTCATGGAAGCGGTGCCGCGCCAGGTGCCGGGCATCGTGTTCCTTTCGGGCGGGCAGGACCCTGAAGAGGCCACCGAGAACCTCGCGGCCATCACGAAGCGCGCCCGCTCCGCGGGCGCGCCCTGGCCGCTCACGTTTTCCTACGCACGCGCCTTGCAGGAAGAAGCGCTCGCCGTCTGGAAAGGGAAGAAAGAGAACGTCCCCGCCGCGCGCGAGGCGTTCCTCGCCCGCCTCAAAAAAGTCTCCGCCGCCATAGCTCGCTAACTCCTTCCTAATGACACCCATGTGGGACGGATTCCGTCCCACATGGGTGATAGGATTATGTATACATGCAGTTATGGCACGTGATTTATAGAGGAGTCGATGGTCGGAATATATTCCTCGATGACCAAGATCGTGCGCGGTTCGTGCACGATCTATATGAATTTAACGACGTTGCCCCTGCATCGGAATTCATTCGCCGCACCTATTCTAACGCTAATGTGGGACGGATTCCGTCCCACATTAGAAGAAAGATTGTTGAGGTGCACGGATGGAAACTGATGGATAACCACGTGCACCTTCTTCTTTCTCAAAAAACAGAAAAAGGCCTCTCGCAGTTCCAATATAAGATGACCGGATACAGTCGGTATTTCAACGAACGTTACGAACGACGTGGGCGACTTTTTGATAAGACGAAGAAAGTGCTCGTTGAGCAGGCCGGACATTTTCTCTACGTTCTGCATTACGTGCATTTGAATGGACTCGACGATTTGCCGGGTGCGGAAGGGTGGCGCGAGCGAGACAGGGGGACCATCACCGATGTTGAAGCTGCAATCGAACATCTGAAAGCCGACAAGTGGAGCAGTCTCCGCGACTATTGCGGCGAGAAGAATTTTCCCTCGATTCTCACCAAGAACCTATTCCAAAGTTCTTCCGGCGAATACGAGGTCGAATTGCGCAGGTTCCTGGCAGATCGCAGCCTTGGCGGAATGTCCGTCTACGACTTCGAGTAAGCATATTATGCCACGCGAAAATGTGGGACGGAATCCGTCCCACATTTGAATGAGGGGAATGCACAAGTTGCGCTTGGAGAGGGGGCGGTTTCAAGTTTTGATAGGGTATAGTATTTGTAATGGCCGAGATACGGTTCGACGACGAGCAGGAGTTCGCGCGCCCGGCCGCATACGGGAGCGAACCACAGGGCATGGCGAAGCTCCTCATCGGGCGGGGACTCGCGAAGGATGAGAGGAGTGCGACGCATATGCTCATCGGTATCGCGATCGGTGCAATCGTCCTTGCATTCTCAATAGTGATTCTCGCGGGGGTGTCGAAGGGACACAAGCCCGCTTTCTTTCCGCCGGATGCGGCGAATGGACAGGCACGCCCATGAATTCACGTTTCAGCGGCACGCGCGGCTTCACGCTCATCGAGCTTCTCGTAGTCATCGCTATCATCGGCGTCCTGTCTTCTATCGTTCTTGTGTCATTGAATACCGCGCGTATGAAGGCGCGTGATGCGCAGCGTCTGGCAGATATACATGCGCTTGAGGCCGCGCTACAACTATACTACTCAGACTATAATCACTTTCCCGTGTGCAGTGAGTATCTTACGGCGACTGATGCCGCTACAGGCTGCTTGCATGCGGCGCTAGTACCCTCATTCATCGCTCAGATTCCGAGTGATCCTTTATACGGCAGTAATGATTCTCTCAGCTGGGGATACCAATACCAATATTGGTCCAGCGATTCATCGGGTACGCGCTTCGCGCTACGTGCCGCACTCGAAGGCACGCCGCTTCCGGTAGAGGGTTCGTATCCGAGTCAGACGGCCGGATACTGCGGGACAAATCTCCCGCCGTGCAATCAGGGAACGCAAGCCGACTGGTGGTACGCAGATTGCGTGTACACAGGATATGGTCCGGCGTGCAACGAGACGATACACGTCGGTTCCTGAGGTACAGGCTTTGTTGCGCTAGCGGTTTCGGTAGGATATAGTCATGCCACCATGCTTACGCTTCCTGTAGAAAAGCGCGAAGAAGGCTCGGGCGCATCCGCGCCGGCGCTTCGTCGCGCGGGCAAGATTCCGGCCGTCGTCTATGGCGGTAGCCGCGAGGCGACCCCCATCGCGGTCGACGCGCGCGCCTTCGAGAAGGTGCTCCGCGAGGCGGGCGAGTCGACCATCGTCGCGCTCGCAGGCCTCGGCGAGGACGTGCCGACCCTCATCCACGAGGTGGACCTCGACCCCGTCGCGCACATCCCGCGCCACATCGATTTCTATGCGGTCACGAAGGGCCAGAAGGTCGAGGTCGCCATCCCGCTCTCGTTCGTCGGCGAGTCGCCGGCGGTGAAGGCGGGCGCGAACCTCGTGAAGGTCATGTACGAGCTCGAGGTGGAGGCGGACCCGATGAACCTCCCGCACGATATCGAGGTCGACCTCGCGAAGCTCGCCGAGATTGGCGACCAGATCCACGCGGCGGACCTCGTCCTCCCGGCGGGCGTCACCCTGAACATCGAACCGGAGGAGGTCGTCGCGCTCGTGCAGGAGGTCGTCGAGGAAGTCGTCGAGGCAGCTCCGGCGGACCTCTCCTCGATCGAGGTCGAGCAGAAGGGCAAGGAGGAGGAAGTTGCGGAAGGTCAGGAGGCATAAGGGATACGTCATGAGTTACAAAACCCCGCGGCGCGAGCCGCGGGGTTTTGGTATACCAGGGACACCTAGCCCGCACAACTTACGGCGCGCTAGGTGTCCCTGGTATACTGGTACGCATCCATGCAGCGGGCTTTCGGCGTCCTTTGTGCCTTCATCATGCTCTCCGCGCCCTTCGCGGCGTTAGCGCAGACCGACATAGCAGCCGCGGTCGCAAACCGACAGGCCCAGCTGCAGGCGCAGCTCAATCAGATAGAGAGCGAGATTTCCGTGCAGCAGGGGCTCTTGAACCAGGCGCAGAGCCAGCACCAGACGCTCCAGTCGCAGATAGACGCGTACAACGCGACCATCAAGAAGACGCAGCTCCAGATTCAGGCCATCGACCTCACCATCGAGCAGCTAAACGGCGGCATATCGAACGACAACCAGACGCTCTCGAGCCTCCAGGACCAGCTCGCCGCGGAGAAAGAATCGCTCGCGCAGATCATGCGCCAGACGCAGGTCTTCGACAGCTACTCCGCGGTCACGATCGCGCTCGGTTCGCAGGATGTCTCGAGTTTCTTCAGCGACCTCGACGCGTTCACGTCCATCAAGAGTTCGCTCTCACAGTCGTTCAGCGACATCCGGCAGACGAGCTCGTCGACCGCCGACCACGAGGCGCAGCTCGAGACGAAGCTCGCGGAACAGGAGCAGCTCCAGTCGGAAGCGGTGCTCGCGAAGCAGCAGGTGCAGGCGCAGGAGTCGCAGAAGCAGCAGCTTTTGAACGAGACGAAGGGCGTCGAGTCGAACTTCCAGAAGCTCATCGCGGCGAACCAGAAGACCGCCGCGCAGATCCGCACGGCGCTCTTCGAGCTCGCGGGCGGCGGCGGGCAGATACCGCTCCCGACTGCCATTCAGCTCGCCGAACAAGCGGGGAAGGAGACCGGCGTCGATCCGGCGTTCATCCTCGGCATCCTGAAGCAGGAGACGAACCTCGGCGCGAACGTGGGGCAGTGCCTCCTCACGAACTCCCCGAACGTGGGCGACGGAAAAGGCAAGAACTCCGGCAGGCTCATCCGCGGGGTCATGAAACCGTCGCGCGACGTGGGGCCCTTCATGCAGCTCACCGCGGCTCTCGGCCTCGACTGGATGGAGATGCCGGTCTCGTGCCCGCAGTCGACCGGCTACGGCGGCGCGATGGGCCCGGCCCAGTTCATCCCGAGCACCTGGCAGGTCTACGCGCCGCGCATCGCGAAGCTCGCGGGGCACCCGGGCGAGCAGGCGAACCCGTGGGACAACCTCGACGCCTTCACGGCGATCGCGCTCTACATGACCGACCTCGGCGCGGGCGCGGGCACCTACGGCGCGGAGCATACCGCCGCCCTGAAGTACTTCGCGGGCGGGTACTGGAATAACCCGGCGTTCTCGTTCTACGGCGACTCGGTCATGTCGTTCACCGCGGACTTCCAGTCGCAGATAGATATCTTGAATAACTCGTAGATCGGTTACAAGTAGCGATGTGTTTTGCACAGGGGGCGCACGTGCTTCCGGTGCCGTGTCGTATACTTTTCCTATATGCCTCCGGAGCAGGCGCAGACTGGTGCATCGGTACCGCGGGTATGGATTGCCGCGGGCGTCATCGTAGTGCTCGCCGCTGCGGGGACAGTCGCGCTACTCACGGTGCGGCAACCGTCGTCGGTCGCTCAGCCTGCGTCGCAGTATGCGCTCTTCCGGCTCGGTCTGAATGCGACGTGGTACCGAGTAATGCCTGACGGCACGGTCGCTCAGGTGGTCGCGCCTCCGTCGTTTGCTTCGACCCCAGAGGCTGCTGCAGTCGAGATGGTGCCGGCGCTCCCGTCCGGGGCAGTGCCGGCCCTCGTTCGCACGGGCCCAAACACTGTCGCGACGGGCTTCGGTTTGTTCTCAACAGCGGGCGCGTATGAACCGCTTACGACCGACTCGATGCCGAAAGAGAGCCTCACGGAGAATGCTGCACGCACCGCGCTCGCGTACGCTGGGCTCGTAGCGAGTGGCTCGTCGAAGCATTTCGCGACCGAATGGCACACGATGCTATACGTCGTAGGAGCGGCATCATCCGCGGTGCGGGATCTCGGACAGGGTTCCGATCCGCACTTCCTCCCGAACGGCGACTTGCTCGTCGCGAGCGCGATGGGCATCGTGGAAATCAACCCGACGAGTGGCGTACGTTCTGCAGCGATTCGGGACGGGAATTTCGGGCCGGGCGCCTTTACCGTCTCGCCTGACGGCCGGTACGCTGCGGCGCTCCAGTCGGCGTCGTCCACCGCCGTCTACGCGATACGCGCGACGACACCCGTGACGCTTGCGCAGGTCGGAGCGACCGATTATCTCGCATTGCCGTTCGCCTTCCTGCCAAACGGCGAATTCGTCACCATGCACGCGGATGTGCCCGGGATGGTCTCGACGTACTCGGTTTCCGCCACGGGGCTGACACCCGTACAGAACGCGTCTTCGACATCATCCACGCCATGAACACTCACCGCTTCCTCGCCGCATTCGCGTTCATGTTTGCCACGCTCGTCACCGTACCGTCTGTGGCGCATGCCGCGTGGCCGCTCTCCGAGATATTCACGAATACGTATGGTACGGGCGGTTACGTAGTGACGAGCTCTAACAGCTACGGGTGTGTCGTAAACAGCTCGACGCTCACGCTCGTGACCACGTCCTTCATCACGACCCCCGCCGGGTATGCCACCGAGTCATTCGATAGCTCCGGATATCCGGTGAGTCCGTATAACTTCTACCAGGACCCTTCCGCATTCTGTTACTCGCCGGCAGGTCCTTACACGACGGGATGGTACTACTACACGAATGGACAGTCGCCGACACCGACCGTCAATAGCGGGTACTGTACTGCCGTCGGTGGAGGGAACATGCTCGCCTGGGGAGGTTTCAACAGCTCGGGTAGCACGATATGCAGCCCTACTACGGCGTATACCTACTATACGCAGGCGTGCAGCGCGACGAATGCGTGCGGCGCTTCGGCGTCAGGGTACTGCACGACGAGCGGCGGCACCACGAACGTAAGCTGTCCGAGCCCGCAGCTCTGCAGTGCGTCCGCTCCCGCAAACCCCTCAGGGTACGGCTCGTCCTGCACCTCATCTGCAAACGCGTGCGGACAAACTAGTACGGGCACTATCCAATGCAATGGCAGCTGCTCGGCCACGACTCCGTCGAACCCCTCAGGGTACGGCTCGTCCTGCACGTCCGCAGCGAACGCCTGCGGCCAGACCAACACCGGTACCATTCAGTGCAATGGCTCGTGCTCTGCGAGTACGCCTGCAAACCCTTCCGGGTACGGCTCCTCCTGCACGTCCGCAGCGAACTCCTGCGGACAGACCAACGCCGGTACCATTCAGTGCAATGGCAGCTGCTCGGCCACGACTCCGTCGAACGCAGGCTGCGCGGTCAACGGCGCCTGCGGTTCTGCTAACGGCAAGACGTACCCGTACGGCTCGTCCTCATACAGTCCATACACGCAGTGCTCCTCGGGAAGCCCGTCGACCACGGCATTCCCCTCGGCCGGCAGCTCCGTTTCTTGGACCTGCTCCGGGACGAACGGCGGCTCCGCCGCGTCCTGCTCGGCAAGCCAGGCAG
>JAKAMK010000037.1 GCA_021812925.1 bacterium
CCGATAAGCTCCTCCATTTCCGCACGAAACCTCACCTCCTTCGTATTGCGAGACTCAAACGGATTCCTCATACTAGTAAGTATACTCCATCTTAACTTCGCAAAAACTCGTACACACGACAGTCATTGCCTTCCTCGTCCTTGGTATCGCGGTTTTTTATCCAGCCACGAGCGAGGACGAATTCGTCTATAACAGGGACTTCCGTGCATGTGAAAATGCGACCAGGCTTGTCGCGGAGCCAGTCCATACGCTGTTCGTACAATTTTGTGTAAATACCGAGCTCGCGATACTCCGGCTTAACGACCACGTCGGCAAACCACCACTCGCCATTGCCTTGTTCGTCTGGGCTCGCAATGCGATTGATAGCCGCGAATCCGGCGAGCGCGTCGCCCTCGTATGCGCCAATGAGATAGTCGGCGTGCTCAAGCTCATTCATCGGACTCACCGGGTATTCCTCGCCCCAAGAGTATTTCGTCATGAGCTCGGCCATCTCCTTCAAGGTTTCAGTATCTGAAACCGGAACTTCCCTGAACTGGACCTTCGGCGCACGCTCTAGAGACGAACCTTCCATGGGGACAGTATACCTGCCTGGCGCGGTACACTGCAGGAACTCAAAGCCATGCTTCCTCGCTATCTGCTCGGCGTCGTCATCGCGTTTTTCGAACCCGTCTTCCATGGCGGGTGCAATATTGTCGACCACTTTCTATCCGCAAAAGTGTTCCCCCGGCTCACGACGCTCGTGTTCTTCGGAAAGAGCCTCACGCTGCTGTTTCTCCCCATCGTGTGGTACCTGAGCCCGCCTTCGCGACTTTCACCACTTCTTCTCGCGCTTGTGTTCGGCATCGCGTGCATAGAGATTCTCTACAACTTCCCGTACTACTACGCGCTGAGGATCATCGACACCTCCATCGTGGCATCGCTCTTCTCCATAGGCAGGATATTCGTGCCTATCCTCGCGTACGTCGTCGTCGGCGAGCGGCTCCTCCCCATTCAGTACTTCGGGTTCGCGCTCATCACGGTCGCGGCGCTCGCGCTCACCTTCGACCGCTCACGGCTCCGCTTCAATAGCGCGTTCTTCCTCATGGGCTTCGTTTCGCTCATCCTTGCGGTGGAGACCATCATGTATAAGTACGCGTTCACGCACGGCGCAAGTTGGGGCAGCGTCGTCGTGCCCATGATGCTGTTCGAGTTCTGCATCATCGTGCTCGGGTACGCTGCAACGGGCGGCATGCGCACGGTCCGTGCTGATTTCGGCACGGTACGCGCGTCGTGGAAGCTGTTTTTCGGGAACGAATTCTTCGGCTGGCTCGGCAACATGGGCGACTCGTTCGGCGTTTCCGTACTGCCGGCGACGGTGGCGAGCGCGATAGGCAGCACGCAGCCCATCTTTACCCTGCTCTATGCGGCTTTGTTCAAACGCACGCATCCGGAGGTATTTCGCGAGCAGCTCGGCGCACGCGCGGCGGCGAAGCTGTTTTGGTTCTCCGTGATAATCGTGGGTGTCGTGCTCGTCGTCGCATTCGGCGCTACGAGCGTGTAACGGGCGTTTTATTCGTGCCCGTCACACGCGGAGTGCTATACTCGACCCTAAATGCGGAAACGTTCTATGAGACGCGGCAGTGCGGGCCGGTGAGCTATTTACGTCACGAACCTGCTCGTCTCGTTCCACTACTTCCTCGTCATCTACGTGAACTCGACGTACCTCGCGACCTACGTCGGAGAAGAGACGCTCAGCCTCCTCTTCGTGGGCGGCTCCATAGTGAGCATGGCGCTCTTCGCGCTCTTTGCACCTCTCGTGAAGCGCGAGGGCCTTTGGCGACTCGTGCTCTCATTCATCGTGCTCGAGGCGCTTTCGCTCCTTCTGCTCGGCTTCGTCCCGTACGCCGGCGCCGCGGTCATCGCGCTCCTCGGCTTCCTCATATTCTCCCCTGCCCTCTACCTCACGCTCGACGTATTCCTCGAAAAGAGTGTCTCCGACGAGAGCGGCACGGGCGGCATCCGCGGCATGTTCCTCACCATGCAGAACGTGTCGCAGATCATCGCGCCGTTCCTTGCGGGACTCATGCTTACGGCGAGCGTGTACTGGCACGTGTATGCCGCTTCTGCAGCATTCCTCGCGGGAGCCTTCATCGTTGCGGCCATCTTCCTGAAACGCTTCGACAAGGGCGGCTACCACACGCGCTCACTCTTAGAGAGCGGTCGCTACGTGCTCCGGCACCGCATCCTCTACGACGTGGTCGTCTCGCAGTTTCTGCTCCGCGTCTTCTACGCATGGATGACCATCTACATGCCGCTCTATCTCGTGCGCTACATCGGCTTCTCGTGGTCGGCAATCGGCGTCATGTTCGCCATCATGCTTTCTCCGTTCCTCATCCTCGAGCTCCCCTTGGGCCGCATGATAGACAAGAACATCGTGCGCGACCACGACGTGCTCGTCGCTGGATTCACGCTCATGGCCGTCACCATGGCAGTCGTACCGTTCCTGGCCACCCCAGTGTTCTGGGTGTGGACCACCGTGCTTTTCATAAGCCGCATCGGCGCGAGCTGCACGGAAATCGCGACTGAAAGCTACTTCTTCCGGCACGTGGACGGCTCGTACGCCGACACCATCAGCTTCTTCCGGTTCCTCCGCCCCACCGGATACGTCGCCGCAGCCGGCCTCGCAGCCCTCTCGCTCTCGGTCATGCCGCTATCATACAGCTTCTTCGTCCTCGCCGCGTGCATGGCGTACGGGCTGCGCTACGCGCGAAAGCTCCGCGGTAAATAAAGCTGCTATTTGATGTCGACGTCGTAGGAGACGTCGGCAATCTTGTAGCTCTTGCGCGAGTATATCCAGCCCATGATGCGGTTGGTCGCGTACCCGATGAACGCGAGCGCGAGGAAGTACCCGACCCCGAACTCAGTGAACGTGGGCGCTTTGGTCGTCGTGAAGAGGCCGATGAGCGTGGCGCCCACGCCCATCGAGGTCACGACCGTGAGGTTCTTCACGGAGGTGTTGGTCGCCTTCGACTGCAGGTCGGTGAAGAGGTCGAGCGCGCTCTGCACGTAGTTCTTCGTCATCGTCCATATCTGCTTCACGTAGTCGAGCGTGTCACTTAAGGTCTCGTAGCGGTAGCCGATGACACCAAGGAAGTGCTCGAGGCGGTCATCGCCCTTCACGATGCTCTCGCGCGTGTGGAGGTACGTGCCCATCTGATTGATGCGCGCTTCGATAAGATTGATGGTCTTCGCATACCGCTCTATCTTGTCGCGGAATCCGCCCACCTCCGAACCGCGTATCTTGCCGCGCTCTTTCACATCAGCAATGCGCTCCCAGATGATGCGGTGGAGATTCAGGTAGCGGTGGAGCTGCCCCTTGAATTCGCGTAGGAAAATCTGCTCTTCGATGAACCGCTCGATGCTTATGGGCGCTTCCTTCTTGGCGCTTATTACGTAGAACTTGTCGCCACGGAAGATGTCGAAATGCTCGGTCTCCACTTCGAAATATTTCGGCTCGTTGAACTGGTTCAGGAGGCGTATGACTTCGCTCTTGTGCGCGTGCTTCACCACCACGAAGTACGGGTACACCGTCTTTATGTTCGCGAGCTCCTTCGGCACCGGTGCGCCGAGACTGAAGAGGTAGCTGAACGCAGGCGAGAGCTTCTGCTCGTAGTAGTCGGTGAGCTTCTTTATGTCGGCGGCAAGTTCATCGCCCTCGTCGAAGCCGTCATCGAGCACGATGAGCCCGTCTTCGTATATCTTCACCGTGACGCCGCCCTCGGTCATGATGTCGATGTACTCGAGCGCGCCGGCCTTGAGCTCGACGGATGCCATGACAAGCGACGCCTGGAGTTCTTTCAGTTTCGCCTTGTCGAGATCGAGCGCGGAGGTCCCTTCGCGCAAGAAATCATAGATTTCGGAGAGATGGAGCGTCGTGCGCTGGAACCATCCGCCGATGTACACGCGCTCAATCTGCATACGTGCGCTCACTCTATCACGCACGGAGCCTAACGCCTGCGCGTTATGCACGCTGCACGGCGCCTTTCGACACCGTCCACGCCTCGAGCGATTCAGGTACGACTGCGTGACCGCCGAGGTAGTCGTGAATGCGCTGCGCGAGGAATCGCTCCGCAGAGGGCTCACCTATCGCCACGAAGATGGTCTTCGCACGTCCGCCTTTGAGCGATTCCTCAGCAAATTGCATGAGCCCATCACGGTCCGCGTGCCCCGACCATCCTTCGAGAATCTCCACGTGCGCGCGCACGGAGACATCCTGGCCGTGGAGCCGTACCTTCTTATCGCCCTCAGCCATGCGTCGCCCCGGACTTCCTGGCGCTTGGTAGCCCACGATGATGAGCGAGGTCTTGGGGTCGGAGAGATATTTGGTCTCCCAGATGCCGATGCGCCCGCCGTGGCTCATGCCTGCGCCCGCGATGATAATCTTCTGCCGGTGGTCGTGCTCTATCTCTCGCGATTCTTCGCGCGAGAGCGTTTTCGTGAGGAATGGAAAATCGAAAAGGCTCCCCTCTCGCTTCATCTCATCCTGTGCCGCGTCCTTGAAATACTTCGCACCCCACTTGTCGTAGACGCGCGTCACGTTGATGGCGAGTGGCGAGTCGAGGTAGACCGGCAGCTTCGGCAGGTCACCCGCCTCGAAGAAATTCGACAGCTCGTAGAGCATGAGCTGCGTGCGCTCGATGGAGAACGCGGGGATGAGGATGGTGCCGCCGCGGTCTATCGCCGCTTTAAGCGTATCGCGCAGACGTTCGACACGATGCTGTCGATCTGGATGTACGCGGTCGCCGTAGACGCTCTCCATGAGCACCGCGTCGGCGTCTGGAATCGGCTCGAAGTCCGGCAAGAGTGGTGACGGCGAGTTGCCGAGGTCGCCCGTGAGCGCGATGGATGAGCCGTCCGAGGTGTCAGTGAGCCGCACGCTCGCTGAGCCCAAGATGTGGCCCGTGTTGCGCAAATATGCCGTGAGCCCAGGTGCAATTTCTTTTTCTTCGTGGTACTCAATCGTCTCGATGAGCGGCAAGGTGGCGTCCACGTCCTCTTGGGTAAAGAGCGGGTCGACCCCGAGACGCTTCGCGTCCTCGGACAGGATGCCCACGGAGTCCTGGAGAATGAGCGCGGCGAGGTCTTTGGTGGGCTCGGTCATGAAAAGCTTGCCGCGGAAGCCCTCGCGCACGAGCTTCGGTATGCGGCCCACGTGGTCCAAGTGCGCGTGCGTGAGCACGAGCGCGTCGACGGTAGACGGGTCATACGGGAATTTCTCGTACATCGCCTTCTCACAGAAATCCGCGCCCTGTTCCATGCCGCAGTCCACCAACACTTTCGCCGTGTCGCCTGCCTGCCCTGCGTGCGCAGGCACGGCAGGCAGGGTCTCGACCATGAAGTTCGAGCCGGTGACGGTGCTTGCTGCGCCGTAGGGAGTGAGTTTGAATGCCATACCGCTACTGTATCACGCGGCGGCACGCGCCCGATCTACGGCATACGATACTATCATATATGATAGTATCGTATGCCGTAGGTCACCGAGAAACGGAATGCGGCAATCAAATCGACGAGAAAGACCGATGCAGGTGCATCGGTCTTTCTCACGGAGCCGCCTCGGTGTAGCAACTTAGTTTTGCTACGTGGGAGCCCTATCGCCCGACGACGGAACGCCTGGAAGGCACTCCTAGAGCGGGCGAAATTTGATTCGGGCCTACCCTAAAAAAGAGCAAGTTGCGTGTTTTGAGGCGGCTCCGCACTCACAGTATACCCCGTTAGAAGTCGGCCAGGGAAGTTCACATCCGAGTGGACGAGAATACGATCGCTCGCCTAGAACGGTACGGTATGGAGCGGGCAAAAATTGAAGAATTTTTGCCCCGAGACTTCCAACGGGGTATACGCCCCTCACAACACCTATGCATGTGGAAATGAAAGCCGCCCCTTTCGGGGCGGCTTTCATTGGCTATTCGCCGCCGAGATAGTTGTCGAGTTCAGGACTATAGACGATAGCGTCCTGCATGCGCCGATATGCAATGAGCTCCTCCGGCGTAAACCAGTGGTTGATTTCCGACTCAGCCTCTGCCGGCGAACCGGACGCATGGATGAGATTGCGGACCGCGCGCTTGTCGGTGTCGGCCATCTGGTACGAATCAAGCACGTAGTCACCGCGAATAGTGCCCGGGGCGCTTCCGAGAGGCTCGGTGCTGCCCACGAGTTTGCGGACAATCTTCACCGCATGCGCACCCTCCCAGACCATGACGACGATGGGACCGGCGACCATGTATTTCTTCAGACCTTCGAGAATCGCTGCAGTAATCTCATACGGGTCCTCCGACGGCGGCGTCATGCCCTTCTCTTTGTAACCAGCAATGGTCTTCTCGCCCGTCACGCGGCGCCACTCCGGATCGAGCGTGTAGTGCTGCTCAACGTGCTCGGTATTCGCCGTCATCATCTTGATCGCGACGAGCTTGAGACCCACGTTCTCGTGGCGTTTGATAATCTCGCCGACCAGAGAGCGCTGGACGCCGTCCGGCTTCACGATGACGAGGGTTCGTTCGGTCTTAAGATGTGCCATAGAATAAAAATAAATCCCTGCCTGCCGGTAGGCAGGGCCTGGGGCGGTATGCCCGCAGTATATCAGAATCGCACGGACGCGCTACGCTTTCGTCACGACGAGCGGCCCCCCTTCCGTAATGAGGATGGTGTGCTCGAAGTGCGCGGAGCGCGAGCCGTCTTTGGTACGGTAGGTGTATCCGTCCGGCGCGAGCACGACTGCACCCTTCCCTTCGCTACTGATTGGCTCGAGCGCAAGCACCATGCCCGGCACGAGCTCTTCGCCATCGCCTGGCTTGCCGTAATTAGGCACGAACGGCTCTTCGTGGACGTGATCACCGACGCCGTGGCCTCCCAAGGGCTTCACGACCGTGAAGCCGGCGTCTTCGATGACGCCCTGGATAGCGTGGCCGATATCGCCCACATGACCACCCGGCTGCGCAGCCTCGATGCCTGCCGCGAGCGCGTTCTCGGTGGCGTAGAGAAGCTTCTTCGTCTTCTCATCAGGCTCGCCGCCCACGTATACGGTGATGGCCGCGTCCACGATGATGCCCTCGTGGACGAGCCCGAGGTCGAGCCCGACGATGTCGCCTTGCTTCAAGGTCTTCGGCACCTCGTTCGGGATACCGTGGACTATCTCGTCGTTTATGGAAACGCAGAGCGTCGCCGGATACGGTCGCGCACTCCCCTCTGGCGTGTACCCAAGGAAGGCCGGCGTATCACCGCCATCCCGGATGAGTTTCTCCGCGAGGTCGTCGAGCGCTTCGGTCGAGACGCCGGGCTTCGCCGCTTCGCGCAGAGCCACGAGGACATTCGCGAGGCGCTTGCCCGCTTCTACGAGTGCCACTTTCTGCGTGTCGTTTACGATGGTCATCCTATGCGTAACCCAACGCTTTCCGGATATCTTCCGCTATCGCGTCCGGAGTCTGCTCGCCGTTGATATCGATGAGCGCTCCTTTCTCGCGGAAGAGGTCGATGGCGCCCTGGGTGTGCTCCCTGAATTCCTGGAACCGCACGCGGATCTTCTCCGTAGAATTGCTGTCCGGGCGGTCTGAGACCTGCGCGCGAGAAAGCTGA
>JAKAMK010000038.1 GCA_021812925.1 bacterium
CTGAGGACCCGGTGAAGCTCGAGATTCCGGCGATCGGACTCTCGACCGTCATAGCGAATCCGGCGACGACGAACCTCGAGACGCTCGACCAGCTGCTCCTCTCGGGCGCGGTGCGGTACCCGACGTCGGCGCAGCTGAACGAGGACGGTAACGTCGTCATCTTCGGACACTCGAGCTACCTGCCCATCGTCCGCAACCAGGCGTACAAGACCTTTGACGGCATCCAGAAGCTTCACGCGGGCGACACCATCACAGTGTATTCATCGGACATGGCGTACACCTACGCGGTACGCAGCGTCGTACAGGAGAATGCGACCGAGGCGGCCATTCCGCTCTCGGTGTCGGGGCGTGTGCTCACGCTCTCGACTTGCGACGTCTTCGGCGAGAAGTCCGACCGCTTCATCGTCACTGCGGATTTTGTGAGTAGTCATCCCATCACGGCGTCCTAGCCGCGATCGGATGACTCTTCGCAAGAAGAGTTCCTGCCCGGACGAGGGCACCTGTACCAAATAATGCCGTTCCCGAAAAGGACGGCGCAAGAAGGAGAAAGACGATGAGGAAACTTATCGTGCTGCTCGCCGCGCTGTGCTTCTTCGGAATGGCACAGCAGGCGAGTGCGACGGCCGTCTGGCGGCACTTCGGTGTCGACAAGGCCTACGTGACGAAGGCCGAGGCGATTGCAGACGCACCTCGCGCCATGCGCAGAGCGGGCTGGCCGGAACCGGTCATCCACGCGCTCGTTGCCGAGATGAAACATTCCGGCACGAGAGCGCATGTCGTAAACGGCGAGCACCTCGACTTCATGCGAAGCGGGAAGACCGCCGAGTGGAGGAACGTGCTCGTCAAATTCGACAAGCCGCCGATTGCCGAGTCCATGGAGTATGACGCTCCTTCCGAGGAGTGGCATACGACTTGGCACGGCGTCGTGTGGACCGTCGGCATTCCCGACGTGTGCCGTAACACCTACGGTATACAGCATGCAGCTCAGACCCCGCGTGTGATCCGCAAAACGGAAATCATCCGCGAGGCGCCAGCCTGTATCCGCGTAGACGCGTGGGTGCCGGCCGGCGAGGTGCGCTCGCTACGCTTCACGCTCGTTCGTCACACCCCAGTGGAGAATTTCAACTGCTGGGGAGTGATAGAACGGACGTGGCGCACGGGCTCACCACATAACTGCGACAGCTGTGTTTGGGTTGATGCGGCGCTCGTGGAGATGCATCGGCGGTATGGTGGGACATTCGCGTTCTACCACACGTCGATTTATGAGCTTCATCCAGACACGGATGCGAGTGGCAGGAACGAGATGACGGAAGTCACGCTCGTGCTGCCACCGGAGGCTCGTGAAGGCGGAATCGCCGTCTGTGTCGAGGTGGATGGAGACATTCGCCCGGCGTACCTCGTCCTGCCCACGTCGTGGCGGGGCGACTCGTACCAGATTCCTGAGGACTTTTTCACGAGTCCACAGACAATCGGTTCCGTCGTGCACTGAAGACTTGCCGGTCGGCGCGAAAGCGTCGACCGGCAGGACCTCACTCGTCACTTCTTCTTTTTTCGTACGCTGCATATGCAGCGGTGCTCAGATTCAATACCCCATGCAAATCCTCAAGAGGCTTACCGCGTTCTCTGAACAGAAACCGATACTTATCGGCCTCTTTGCGCTGCTTGCTACGGTCACATTCGGGATGAGCATCGCATTTGCAGCTGGTCTCGTGACGCCGCAGCAGGTGATGGCACAGGTGGTGTTGCCGCCCTGCTGCGTGCCCCCGCCGCCCCCGCCGCCTCCTCCGCCCCCTCCTCCGCCCCCGCCGCCCGTGGTCCCGCTCGTGGTGCCGACTTGCTCCATTTCCGCGTCGCCCACCACGCTCCCCGTTGGCGGCGGCTCATCGACCCTCAAGTGGTCGACGACTGCAGCGACCTCAGCGAAAATCGACCAGGGCGTCGGTAGCGTTTCCACGTCGGGCGGGACGAAATCCGTCTCGCTCACCGCGACGACCAAGTACACGATGACCGTCACCGGTCCGGGCGGCGAGAGCACCTGCGATACGACGGTTACGGTCACTCCGCCCCCGCCGCCTCCCGCGCCGACGTGTACGCTCTCAGCTTCTCCGACAGCCATCGTGTCTGGCGACTCCTCGACGCTCTCGTGGACGACCACGAATGCGACGGCGTTCAGTATCAACAATGGCGTCGGCAGCGTCACGCCAGTCGCTTCCGGTTCGGAATCTGTTTCGCCGTCCTCGACCACCATCTACACCGGCACGGCGACCGGTCCGGGCGGAACGGTGCACTGCTCGGCGTCCGTTACCGTCACGCCACCGCCGCCGCCACAGGCGCCCACCTGCACGCTCATCGCAAATCCGACCCTCATCACGCAGGGCGATTCCTCGACGCTCACCTGGACGACTACGAACGCGAAGTCGTTCTTTGTCGACAACAGCGTCGGATACCTGACGCCGGTCGCGGGCGGCACGACAACGGTCTCACCGACCTCGTCGGTGACTTACACCGGCACCGCGCTCGGGTATGACGGCACGATGGTGCACTGCGGCGCTACCGTGAACGTGCAGAAGCTGCAGACTCCGAAGTGCACCCTGACCGCCGATCCGACCTCGATCACGAAGGGCGGCACGTCGACGCTCACCTGGCTCGTGACCGACGCGGACGCGTTCTCGATCGACCAGGGCATCGGCAGCGTCACGCCGATCCACGCAGGCTCGGTCGATGTCTCGCCGAAATCGACGACCACGTATACCGGCACCGCAACCAACATAAACGGGAAAACCGCAGTCTGTCAGGCGACGGTGACCGTGACGACCACGCCGCCGCCCCCGCCCACCTGCACGCTCTCCGCCGACCCCGCTTCGATAACCTCGGGTCAGTCGTCCGCGCTCAAGTGGACGACGACGAATGCGGATACGTTTTCCATAGACCAGGGCGTGGGCAGCGTGACGCCGGTCGCGGTCGGCTCGACGCCGGTATCGCCGACGGCGACGACGACCTACACCGGCACCGCTACCGGTCCCGGCGGCTCCATAACCTGTCACACGACGGTTACGGTCGCACCGCCTCCGCCCGGTGCGCCGTCCTGCACGCTCACCGCGTCGCCGACCTCGCTCAGCTCGGGCGACCACACGACGCTCTCGTGGACCACTACGAACGCCGCAACGTTCAGTATCGACCAGGGCGTAGGTGCGGTGACGCCGGCCGACAGCGGCACGACGACCTCGAAGGCAGTGACCGCGAACACGACCTTTACCGGCACGGCGGTGAGCCCTACGGGCCAGGTGGCTACCTGTACCACGAGTGTCACGGTTGGCGGCGGTGGAGGCGGTGGCGGACCGAGCTGCACCATGACCGTCTCGCCGAGCTCGATGCGCTCGGGCAATTCCGCGACGCTCACGTGGGGCGGGGCAGAAATCTCGACCGTCGACATCGATAACGGCATCGCGACCGGCACGACCTCGCCAGGCTCGACGACGGTCGCGCCTACTGCGGTCGGCAGCTACACGTACACGGGCACGTTCCATGCGACCAACGGCCAGACGCTCACCTGCAAGGCAACCTTGAACATCGAGGGTGGTTCGGGCGGCTGCACGAGTAACTGCGGCGGCGGTGGCGGCGGCGGAAATCCGCCCACGGTCACGCTCTTCTCGCATCCGACGACGCAGCCCCTCGCATACCTCTACCTCTCGCAGATCCCGTACACCGGCCTCGACCTCGGGCCGTGGGGAACCGCGCTTTACTGGCTCGTGCTCGTCGCGTGGTCGCTCGCGCTCGCGTATGTCGTACTCTTTGGTGCGGTGCCGTATGCGCGTAAGCACGCATACGCGTTCGCCGGCCGCGTCTCGGACGTCCTCAACGCGCCCGCGCCCGCGTCTGCCGCAGGACCCGCGTTTTCTGCGCCGCGTGTTGTCATGCCGCCCTTGCCGCAGAGGCCGGTCGCGCGTGCTGCCACGGCTGCGCCTGAGGCGGCGCATCCGGGCTACTCGACCTACGAAGGATTCAAGTCGTTCGCGCAGGAAGGCGCACTCACCATCGAGGACATCGTGAAGGGTCTCTCGCGCATGCCAGTCGCCGCGAAGGCGCCGGCACCAGTTGCGCACACGGAGCCCGTGTATGAAAAGGTGGAGCCGGTCTACGACCATGTCGAACCAGTGAACGACAAGGTGGAGCCCGTCATCGACACGGTGGAGCCTATCTATGACAAGGTTGAGCCGATAGCGCCTGCGCCTACGCGCGTATTGTCCGGCGCGACGGCACCGAAGCCGCCGCTCGCGACGCGCGCCGAAACAGCGTCCGCCGTCCCGACCGAGGTGCCCGCGTTCCTCGAGGTCATCGTCGCCGGCAATCGCGACAAGGCGTTCGCTATCCTGCGCGACACGGTGCGCGGCGGGGGAGACGCTGAGGCCTTCCTCACGCAAGTCGCGTGCGCCCTCGATGATGCCTACCGCGCGCGCCTCGAAGGCGTACCGGTGCACCCGGACGTCGAGCGCATCTGCAAGGACTGCGCGACGCCGGTCCTTGAGAAGCTCGTGACCGCGTTCGCTTCCGCCGTCGACTCGTCCTACTCGGTCGGCATCACGGGCGCGAAGCTCGCCCTTACCCGCGCGCTTGCCACCCTCGGCGCCTAGGCGAGCCTTTCATCGCTACGCGTCGCACGCTATTTTTGAGTACGGAATATTCGCCTGCTGGCGAATTTCCTCCTGCTCGACCTCGCCGGCGCCCCAGGCGCCTTACTGCATCGGTCTGCGCAGAGCCTCAAAAATAGCGTGCGACGCTTCGCTTTTTGCGGCGCTTCACTGCAAGAGCACCTCTGAATTTCTAAGTCGCTCCTAACGGATTCACGTCGTGTTTTGAGCGCTTTTGAACCGGCTCGAAGAAATACATACGAAACAGACCCGGCCGCGCAAGCGGCCGGGTCTTTGGCGTAACTTGACTACGTTAACAAATTGCGTATAATAATTTCAGTTGTCATTTCGCACCAAGGGAGGTTCCCGTGCACGCAACGTCAAGCCTTACGGTTGGCCTCGCGAGCACGGTCTACGTGCTCGCTTGGATTCCAATCGCGTGGGGCGCAGGGGTTCTCACCCCGCGCCAGATGCTCCGAAAATACCCGGAGCATCGCCAGGTAATCCCGCTCGTGGTCGATAGCTACGTGTGGGCAGACCTCTTCCTTCTCTCGCCGCTTCTCGGCTTCGTTGCGGGGACGATCGAGGGAAAATGGTCGGACCAAGCGTGGCTCTTCGCCCTCGTGGCAGGCACCGCGCAAGCGCTCACATTCCAGTTCGCCATCGTCGCGCCCGGGAAGTACCCGAGCACGCTCGGCGGCGCAGGCAAGAGTACCGTGCTCGGGGTGTTGCACATCCCGTACATGGCATTCGCGCTCGCGCTCATCGAGCTGTTCGTTTTCACGAGTGTCTCGGTGGCCGACACGGCGGTAGTCGCCTGCGGTCTCATGCTCCTCATACCGGCCGATATCCTCGTCCCGCTCCATTTCTTCGGGAAGTGGTCGCGGTGCGCGTGGGTACCTCCGGTGTTCGAGGAGGAGCGGAGACTCTTCTGGATGATCGGCGGCGCGTGGAGCACCATCGTCCTCGCTGCCGCTCTCAAGGCGCTGTACGTCTAACCAACAGCCCGTCGCGTGGAAACGCGGCGGGCTGCACTTCATGTTGTTGCTACGCACGCTCGGCACCTAACAGGCGATGGCACTGAAAAGCCGGCCCGTATGGAGATCGGCTTTCCACTCAAAAAATCCGTGTCAGGAAGCAGACTTGTGAGTACCTGTATGCATGGCGAGTCCCGCATACCCACGCTTCACGACCTCGTTCAGCCAGTGCGCGTACTCTTCGGACGTAAGCGCATAGCGGCGACAGGCCTCGTCGAGCGCGAGCAGTCCTCCCTGCACCGCAGTAACCACTTCCGCTTTACGGCGGATGTCCCATCGTTTCAGCCCCGCCTTCGGCAGGTCCTCAGACGTAAGCGGTCTGCCGTCCCATGCAACAACGTAGTTGACGCGTCCCCCGCGTCGCACGTTCTCACTCATGTGTAACTCCTCTGTGAACGCCCGTGCGCAGTAAACGCTAGCCAATCCCGTGTGTCAACGCGGGCTACACACGCTCGGCAATCTCTTTCTTGAGACGTTCGGTGAGTGCGTCGAGGGCGAGGCCCTCGAACTTGCCGTGGTCGCGCGATTCCGCGGTGACGGTCTTGCTCTCGACCTCCTTGTCGCCGACGACGAGGAGGTAGGGAACTTTCGCGAGCTTGCCCGCGCGAATCTTTTTGCCGAGCGATTCGTTGGCATCGTCGGTCGCGGCGCGGATGCCCGCGGCGCGCAGCGCCGCGGTGATTCCCGCCGCGTACGCAGCGTGCTTGTCGGAGACCGGAAGCACGCGCACCTGCTCGGGCGAGAGCCAGAGCGGGAAGGCGCCCGCGTAGTGCTCGATCATGACGGAAAGGAAGCGCTCCAAGGAGCCCGAGATGGCACGGTGAATCATCACCGGGCGCACCTTGTTGCCCGTGTCGTCTGTGTACTCGAGCTGGAAGCGCTCCGGCTGCACGAAGTCGAGCTGGATGGTCGCGAGCTGCCACTGCCTTCCGATGGCGTCCTTGAACATGAAGTCGAGCTTAGGACCGTAGAACGCGGCCTCGCCCTCGCCGCGGGTGAGCGCGAGCCCGTGCTCCTTGCCGATTTCCGCGAGGCGCGTCTCCGCCATGTCCCACACGGCCGGGTCGCCGAGGTACTTCTCCGGCGTCTGCGGGTCGCGCACCGAGAGGCGCGCCGAGTACGAGCCCTCTTTCAGCATGCCGACCGCCTGGTAGAAGTCCTTGATGATGGAGACGATGCGCGCCGCTTCGTCTGCAACCTGGTCCGGGCGGCAGAACACGTGGCCGTCGTCCTGCGTGATGGAGAGCACGCGCGAAAGGCCCATGAGCTCGCCCGACTGCTCGTCGCGGTACACCTTCGTCACGTCGAAGTAGCGGATGGGGAGGTCGCGGTACGAACGCGGTTGCGACCCGTATATCTGCGTGTGGTGCGGGCAGTTCATCGGCTTCAGCATGAACTCCTTGTCGCGGCCGTGCACCATGAAGCCGTCGTCCTTGTACTTGTCGTAGTGGCCGGAGACTTTGTAGAGGTCGGGCTTCGCGAGGTGGGGAATGTCGACCTTTTCGTAGCCCTGCGCGCGGTTCAGCTGCCAGAGGAAATCCGCGAGCTCGTCGCGCAGGATGGTGCCCTTCGGTGTGAAGAGCGGGAGGCCGGCGCCGACGAGGTCGGAAATCACGAAGAGGTCGAGCTCAGCCCCGAGCTTCCGGTGGTCGCGCAGCTTCGCTTCCTCGAGCTGCTTCACGTGCGCGTCGAGCTCGTCCTTCGTATCGAACGCGAGGCCGTAGATGCGGGTGAGCATCGGCTTCGTCTCGTCGCCGCGCCAGTACGCGCCCGCGACGCGGTCGAGCTTCCACGAGCCGTCCGCGATGTCCTTGGCCGGGTGCTCGGCGTGGCCGCCGCGGCAGAGGTCGGTGAAGCCGCCGCAGGTGTAGAGCGTGATG
>JAKAMK010000039.1 GCA_021812925.1 bacterium
GTCGACGATGATGAGCTCGCCCGCGGGCGTCGCCCACACGTCGTCGATGCCGCCGCGCACGAGGAGGTTCGACGGCCCGTCGTGGTATGCGATGCCCCGGCGCAGGGAGTCCCGCCACTCGTCCAGCTTCTCGTGGTCGAACGGTACCGCGTCGATGCCATACGTCTTCATCCACGGGTGCGCGGTCTTTGCAGCGCGGTGCGCATCGAACTCGCGCTTCAAGAGCTCGTCGACAGCGACGTTCAGCGTGAACGCGGGGCCGGAGGGACGCTTCACGCCGTGCTTCAGGTCGAGGAACGAGCAGCGAGGACACTCGCAGAACGTGTCTATCTTCGACCGACTCAGCTTGAACGGGCCGGGCGCAGACGGATCATAGACGCCCCATCGCTTTGTAGAGGAGCCGGCCATGTTAAGGGAGCGTCGTGAAGTACGCGACGACGCGTTCTCCTGAGTTGAAATCGACGTAGACGCTGTCGGTCGAGAGGTCGAAGGTATTGTCACCGCTATCGCGGTACAGCTCGACCGCATAGGTCGTGCCTGGCGCGGTTGCGCGCAGGAGCGGCACGACGAAGTCGGTCCGCGGCCCACCTACGCGCGCTGCGCCGAGCACGTTACCGAGCTGCCCTGCCGTGACCTCGCGCACCGCCACCCACACGCCCGGGGGCGGTACGGTAAGCGACGCGATAGTCGTCGACGTGCCTGCAGCCTGGGTCTCGACCGAGAGCGCACCGCCGGTCGTTGAGACGAGCGAGGAGCTCGTCGCGGTAAGAGTTGTTGGTGCCGTATCGGGCACTGCGGCGAGCGACGTACCGCCGAGGAACCACGCCGTCGCGAGGACGCCGCCGAGGGCGATACCGATGGCGAATGAGGGGACGGAAAACGCCGTCTTCATGGTGCAAGGGTACCACGGAACGGATGCGGCAATGCGTGCAGCCCCTCGGCCTCGGCAAGAATCTCGCCCACCCGCTCGGCCGGGAGCCGGAGCGGGTCGAGGAGGCGCCGGTCGTCGAGTACCTGCTGCACCGCGACCACGCGCGCGTCAATGAGCATGCGCTTCTCGCTCCGCGAGAGGCTCGTGAGGGTCGTTATGGGGTACACCTTCGCATCGGCTATCCGCGTGAAGAGGCTCGCGTCGCGCGGGTAGCTCCAGCCGAGCAGCTCGACGCCCGCGCACTCCGCGTAGCGTATGGCTTCAGTGGTGAATTTGGTGTTGGTGACGAGCATGCCGCGGTCGATGGGACACTGACGTTCCTGCTCGTCACAGGCAAAGATGTCATCGAAGCGGCTCTTCACGTAGAGCGCCACCTTGAGGTCGGTCTTATAGCCCGGATCGTTGTGGTACTTCAGCTCTGCGGCGAGGTGCTCTCCGCTCTCCGGATGGGAAGCGTAGAAATCGGTCTCGTGCGTCACGCACTTCCCCTTGATGAGCTTGCGCGTCTCGACCGTCCAGCCTTCGACCTGGAAGAGGTAGGAAACGAAATCCTCGAACGGGTGGCCGGAAGGTCCGAAGTCGAGCAGCGCGCGGCGGAGCGAGTAGCGCGCGGCGACCGGGCGCGCTTCCTTCCGGAGGAGTGCGAAGGCGCGCGCGTACACCTCGCGGGAGGTCGTACCCGAGACTATGGAGCTCGCGATCTCCTCCGCGATGCGTTCTGCAGCGTGCTTTCCGGCGCCCGCGCGCATGAGCGACGTGCCGAGGCGGACCGGGTCGAAGGGCTCGGTGGCGCCGTCCGCCTTGATGATCGTCGGGAAGGTCGCGTCCGTCATGGTCCCGTGGTGGTCGCGGCCGCTCCGTTCACCGTCACGGTGACCGGCAGCTGCGCGGGAGCGGAAAGCGTCGCGGAGAACGACATGACGGTCGGGAGTATGAGACAGACACCGCTATCGGGCGGCATGCTGATCGCGAGCGCTATCGACTGCGAGGAGGACGCATCACCGACGAGCGTCGCATCCGCTGAAACGACCGAGCAGGCGTCCGGCGCGAGAATCGTGCCGGTGAGCGTGTGCATACCTCTGCGGTACGCGTCGTGGAGCGTCACCGCGGGCGTTGTCGATGCGGTGGCGGCAGTCGGGGCGTGCGGCACGTCGCGCGTGTGCGGCACGGAAAGGGCGAACCCGACGAGCACGACTGCGGCTATGATGCCGGCGGAAATCCAGATGCGCGTATGGTGCATGACTGCATGATAGCAGAGAAGAATTAGTCTCGAAATGACGCGGGGAGCCTATGACTGCTGAATCGCGCCGCCGACGAGCTCGCCGCGCGCGTCGTAGAAAACGATCGACTGGCCCGGCACGCTCGGGTCGAGTGCGGGCCCGCTCGGAATGAATGTGCCGTCGCCGATGGCGCCCCACACGCGCGCGCCGCGGTACCGCAGCTGCGCGCTCGTAACCGTCTCGGGCGCGGCGAACCAGTTCGCCGCCGCAAAGGAAATGGCGCGCGACGGCAGAGCCGTCGCGCGCTCATGCCCTACGACGAGCGTGTTCATCGCGACATCCTTACTAAGCACGTACCAGGGTCCATTCTGGCCGTCGAGCGCCACACGTTCGCCGATGGTCGCAAGGAGCGCGCCCTCGTGGGTGCCGACGACTTCCCCGTTTTCGGTGACCGCGTCGCCTCTCGACGAGCCGAACTCAGAGTGCAGGAACTCTTCGACCGATACCGGCCCGAGAAAGCATATGCCCTGGCTGTCGGGCTTTTCCGCGACCGGAAGGCGTAGCGCACGCGCGAGCGCGCGCACCTTTTCCTTCGGCATACCATCGAGCGGAAACAGTACAGAGTCGTAGACCTCTTTCGGAATCGCCCAGAGGAAGTAGCGCTGGTCCTTGTCCCCGCTGCGGTAGTGCCCGGTAGCAATCGTGTCGGTGCCCTCCTTGCGCGCGTACCGGTAGAGCACGCCGAATTTCACCTCGCGGTTGCAGAAGATGTCCGGGTTCGGCGTGCGTCCGGCGCGATACTCGGCGAGGAGATAGTCGATGACGTGCTCTTTGTACGCGGCGCTCGCGTCGAGCGTGCGGAACGGAATGCCGAGGTGCGCGGCGACGCGCATCGCATCGCGGCGGTCCTCTTTCCACGTGCACGGGAGTCCGGGTGGGTACCATCCCTTCACGAACACGCCGGTCACGCGCGCGCCGGCGCGCAGTAGGAGCGCGGCGGCAACCGCGCTGTCGACGCCGCCCGAGAGGCCGACAAAGATGCTCTTTCCCTGCACGTCCATGTACCCATATAACCACGGCTTGACACCCCGCAGCAATGTGCGACGATTACCGCACGAGAGACCGGAAACCGGAAGGAGGTGGTAGCGATGAATGCGAGGGTGAAGGCGAAGGCGCCTGTTCCTTCACAGAGAGAAATCAGGATCATCCTGAAGACCGATGAACGCATCGTGCTCGACAGTCCGAGCGATCGGACGAAGCGCGATGTGCTGCTTCCCTCGGATGGAGAAGTGGATGCAATCTACTACCCTACCGGGACCGGCACGGAGCCCTGGATCGTCATTCCGTCCAAACAGTTCTGCGGCAAGTCGCGCAAGCGATGGATCGAGTACTGGGAGAACACCCAGATAGAAATCTGGAAACGGACGGAGACGGGCTGGGAGCCGATCGACAATGAGGGCGATGTCTGAATAGATGGACCGCGGCGCTGCGCTACGCACACCTGCGGTCCTTTTTCTGCTCCGTTATTGCAGGTACGCGCGCTGATTCGCGAGCTGGCCCGCGTACGTAGTCGCGTAGTGCATCTGCCCGTCCTTCCCGGTGAGGTAGAACAGGTAGGTCGTCGTCGCCGGACTGAGCGCGGCCTCGATAGAGTCGAGACTCGGGTTGTCGATGGGGCCGGGCGGCAATCCCTTGTGCGTGTAGGTGTTGTATGGCGAGTCGACGCCGAGATCGGCAAAGGACGGCGAATAGGTGTCGCGTCCGAATATGTATCCGAAAACCGCATCCACCTGGAGCGGCATGCCTTTCTGTATGCGGTTCCACAGGATGCCGGCAACCATGCGCCGCGCCTCAGGCGTACGGGCCTCCTTTTCAACAAGAGAGGCCATCGTGATCACGTCCGAAAGCGAGTGCCCGGACAGGGCGATGGACGGCTCGAGCGGCGCGGTCTTGCGGTCGAAATTCGCGCGGAGCGCAAGGACGACGGATGCTCCCGTCGCGTCCGGCGGGAACAGGTACGTATCCGGGAAGAGGTATCCCTCGTAGGGGCCGGCAGCGGCGATGAAATCGGAAGCAGAGATCTGCGGCATTGCGCGCGAGACTTCCGTCGCCATGTCGCGCACGGTCGCCCCCTCGACGAAGGTGATGCGCGTCGGCGGGATACCGAATGCTCCGCTCCCGATCCGCGCGGCAAGCGTGAACGCGCTCTCCGGTCTTGAGAGGCGGTACGCGCCCGGATGCAGGTGCGCGCCCTCGCCCGTCGCGCGGAGAATGAAGTGCAGCGCGCTCGCGAACCGCACCGCGTGGATAGCGGCGAGCTGGTAAGCCACCTCCGCACCCGAAGCGCCGTCCGCAATGACGACCGTTTCCCCCGTCGGGAACGACGCGGGTGCCGCGAATGTCTCGTGGTAGGCCGCGACGAGCGAGATGAAAATCACGAGCGCAGCCACCCATTCGAACGCGAACCGTTTCAAATGGAATCGGAGCGCATCGCGCGCTGCCTCGAGGTATGCGGCCACGTGCGTCATGAACGTCTAGGTCGGCAGGTTGGAGGGCGCCTCGCTCGTTGCCGAGGTGATGCGGGCGATGCTCGGCGTCGCCACGGACGCGGACGGTATGTGGAATATGGTCGCGAGCTCCTCGGTGCTCATGACCATCGGATCCGGCATCTTGAAGGGGTCGTGGAAATACTGGCGCCGGCGGTACGCTTCGACGATGTGGCGGCGGAAAATGTCCTTGCGCCGCTCGTTGCCGAACTCCCACGGGTAGTCGCTGAATTCCATGCCGAAGTGTGCGCCCTTGATGCCGTTCATGTTCTCGCTATTGAACGGCTTCCAGAGCGAGATGAGTCCCGTGATGTTAATGGGGTCGAAAGCACCCGGCTCCGCGACGTAGATGCCGCGGATGCCGACGTCGAACGCGAGTTTCGAGACGTTGCGTTCGATGGCGGCGATCGTCTCGGTCTGCCCCTTTGTCGGGTTCGGGAAGCCCTCGAGCTCGCGCATCTCGCCCGTGAACACGTCGCGGTATTTCGAAACGCGGACGGTCTGCTTGCGGATCTTCTCTATCTCGTCGAGCGCGAGGTCGCGCCAGGTGTAGGCCTTCCCGTCCGGCTTCTTCTTGCCGTACTTCTCGCCGCCGTGGATGCGGAAGACTATCTGCAGCCAGAGGTTCTCGCCCTTCTTCATGGAGCCGAGAAATTCCGTGATGTGCGCGAACGGGTCTATCTGCTGCTCCTCCTTCAGCTGCGTCTGGTCGAGGCCGTAATCGACGTACGTCTTTATGGGCAGCACGTCGGAACCCGTGTGCTTGTAGTCGCAGCCCCAGACGCCCCACTCCTCCGGCTTCGCGCTGATGAGCTGCGTGTAGTCGGCGGCCTCGACGATCTGCACGCCCGGGTACTGGGCGTAGAAGGCGTTCTCGACGAGCTTCCGGAACGCCGCGCGCGTCCAGAGATAAAAGTGCACCTGCCCGCCGAATGAGACGAGCTCGATGGACCAGTAGGGGCGCACCTGGCCCTGTATGAATTTTTGGAACCAGTTGCTCTCGCCCTTCGTGTAGTGGATGCTCGAGAACACGGATTCCATGGCCAAGGGCGTCTTCATGAGGTTCCGGGGCGGCTTTATCTCGAGCAGGACATACTTCTGCTTAGCGATGAACTCGGAGCGGATGAGGATGAGGTACAGGTGCCAGGTGCTCGCGATAATGAGCGCGGTGAGCCAGACGGGCGCGAGGAAGAGCGCGAGCTGGACGCCGAGCACCGTCTCCTTCGGGAAGATGACGTAGAACAGGAAGATGAGCACGAGGCCCGCGATGAAGGGCGGCCAGGAAAACGGACGGACGCCTGCCGTGTCGCGGGAAGATTTCACCCACTCTTCGATGTGCTCGTAGAACGGCAGCGGGACCATGTGTGAACCATGATAGCAGAGAAAACGAAGGCGCCGGAGGCGCCTTCGTTTTCACGTGTGTATTGAAACCTGGCTAGACCGCTGCGTACTTGCCGTCTTTCGTCCGCTTGAAGTAGCGCGAATCGTTCAGGTTCACGAGGATGGTGTTGTCCTTCACGAAGCGGACCTTCTTCACCTGCTTCATAACGTCGTCCTTCGTGAGCGGGCCCTCGTCCTTCAGGATGCCGCGGATGACATCGCGGACGACGCCCGGCTTGTAGCCCCACTCGGTGAGCGCGTAGAGGCCGCGCCCGACGAGCACGAAGCGCGGATCCTTGATGAGCTCGTTGTGGGTTGTCGCGACGTGCGCCTTCTTCGAGAATACGGTGCCGATGGCCTTTGCGACTTCGGAGAAGTGCATCGGTTCGCCCTTGCGCTTGATCGTGAGGTACGCGTAGTCGCGGATGCCCTTTGTGCGGATGGCCGGCGCGGAGACCTTGCCCCACTCGGCAAGCGGGTTCTTGCCGATCTTCTTCGAGAGGGAGAGCCAGCGCTTCAGGACTTCCTCGTTCTTGTAGGCGTCGTTCACGCCCTTCAGTTCATCGATGAAGCGGTCCATGAGCTCGCCCTCCGGAAGCACCTCGTCGTCCGAGAGAGAGCCGTACAGGTTCGAGAGCGCCTCATGGATGCGCTTCGCGGTCGACTGGTCGATGTGCCAGCGCGCGAGGAAGTCGTCTGTCTCGCGCTCGCGGTAGAAACGGGAACCAAGCACTAGGAGGAAACGGAAGCGATTGCGCCCCTTATCGTCATTCGAAAGCGACGCGAGGAGCTCGTCCTCGGATACGATGGCACCGAGCTTCTCGATGTGGCGCGCTATCTCGTCAAGCGCGGGAGCAGCCTCCTTGAAGACGGCGCTATTGCGGATGGCTTCGAGACCCGCTGCTTCGATCTGGCGGACGCGCTCGCGGGTGATGCCGGACCGGTCGCCGATAGACTCGAGCGTCTCGTGCTCGGCGTTCGTACCGAGGCCGAAGCGCCGCACGAGCACGTCGCGGGCGCGGTCAGGAGCCGCCGCGAGGAGCTTCTTCACGAGCGCTGCGCTATCGAACGAAAACGAGGCAGGCTTCGCCGCTCCCGTGCTACGAGTCTTAGTCTTCATGGTCA
>JAKAMK010000040.1 GCA_021812925.1 bacterium
CTTCCGGACGTAGCGTTCCTGCGCGGGAAGCAACGATGCCGCATTAGGTGTTCGGGCAAACGCGAAGCCCGCGCCAGAGGCGCGCGTTTGCGAGTGTGGATTCACGTATGTTTACGCTTCTGCGACCCGTCGAAGCGCCTTCAAAATCTTCGGATGCGAGGCGCGAGCGAAGAACGGAGCGAGCCGTACAAGGAGTACGGTGAGCGAGCACCGGAGCCCGCAACGAAGCAGGCGGAGATTTTGGTGCGCTTTCCTACGCGCCGCCGCCGAAACCGGAGCGTGAGCGCGGCCGCGCCGTCGCCTTTGCGGACTGCTCTGCCTCGCGCACCTCCGCGGGCTTCGCCTCGCTCTTCGCTGCCTCGTGCACGTGCTCGTCTGCCTGCGCAGGCAGGTGGTGCGTCTGCTTCGCCTTCGGCTCCGCAGCCTTCTTCACCTTCGGTTCGAAAATCTTCTTGCCGCGGTACATGCCGGTCGACTCGTCGACGCGGTGCGGGAGGCGGCGATTGCCGCTCTCCTTGTCCACGACGGACTTGGTCGCCTCGAGCGCGTGGTGGCTCCGGCGGTTGTTGGTGTGGGCGCGCGTATGGCGCATGCGTACTGACATGGCGGCCACTGTAGCACGGGTCCAGACAAAAGCAAAGGCGCCGGGAATCCGGCGCCTTTCTCACTGCTTCTTGAGGTCCTGCGTCACAGAAGTGACGCAAGCCTTGCCTGCTGTTCTGTGCGCTTCAAGGCGACAACGCTGCTCCGGATGGAAGCGATTGTGGCATCGAGCTGCGCTGGATTGCTCTCGTCGATCGAGAATCCTGTGCAGTGCCCTTTCACTTCGGTTCCGTGCGAACAGGATGCACGTCCTCGGTGCACGCACAGCGGGCAGAGTGAGACCTCATGTTGCCGTTGGCCGTTATACGCGAGAATGCGGAGTGCGTCCTCGGGTTTGCGGAGATGGGCAAACGGGTCGTTCGGCTGCATGGGCGAGGCGATGAAGCCTCCCCGGTCAAAGTACTTGGTCATGTTCCACCCCTGACATCTATCTAGCTATTCCACTAGACATAGGGGCTGTTTTAACTCCGTTCTGCCCTCGAATCAAGGTGTATAAACGACCGACGGTGGATAGCGCAGAGGCCGTGTTTCCGGAGCGCTTCGTAGTGCGCTTTCGTGCCATAGCCCTTATGGACCTCGAACCCGTACTCCGGGTACTCGGCGGCGAGCGCCGTGACGAGCCGGTCGCGCGAGACCTTCGCCGCAATAGACGCGAGCGAGATGAGTGGGACGGATTCATCGCCGCCGATGATGGTCTGCTGAGAGTACTCAGGCGGCGCCTTCAGGGAGCCGTCGAGCAGCACCTCCGCGAGAGCGGCGTCGGGCGCCAGCTGGTTCACCGCGCGCGAGACCGCCTCGCGTATCACGACCGCGATGCCGCGCGCGTCGATGTCGGCCGCTGAGCCGTACTCGACGACGTAGCGCGCGCTGCCTTCGGCAGCGCGCGCCTCGAGCATCTCGAAAATCGCCTCGCGCTTCTTCTCCGACAGCTTCTTCGAATCGCGCACGCCGGGAAACTCCTGCGCGACATCGAACCCTTCCGTCACCGCAACCACGCCCACCGCCACCGGCCCTGCCAAGGGGCCGCGCCCCGCCTCATCCACGCCGATGACGTATCGCATACATTCAGTATACTAAGCGAATGGCGGGCCGCTTCATCCACCTCCACACCCACTCGCACTACACCTTCCTCCAGGCCCTGCCGAAGCTCGACGAGCTCGTCGAGAAGGCGAAGGCGGAGGGCATGGACGCGGTCGCGCTCACCGACGGCGGCACCATGCACGGCGCTATCGAGTTCTACAAAGAGGCGACGAAGGCGGGCATAAAGCCCATCCTCGGCGTCGACGCGTACCTCGCCCCGCGCTCGCGGCACGAGAAGGACCACGCGCTCGACGCGAAGCGCTCGCGCATCGTGCTCCTCGCGGAAAACAACGAGGGCTACCAGAACCTCCTCTACCTCGTCACGAAAAGCTGGACGGAAGGATTCTTCGAACGCCCGCGCATGGACAAGGAGCTCTTGAAGGAACGCGGGCAGCACCTCATCGCCATACTTCCCTCTTTCGCGAGCGACATCTCGCAGCACCTGCGCGCAAACGACACGGACGGCGCGAAAGCGGCACTCGCGGAATTTAAAAATATCTTCGGCGCGGATAACGTCTTCCTCGAAATCACCCACCACCCGAAAGTGGAGGGGCACGAGGCGCTCATGGCGCAGGTAGTCGCGCTCGGCAGAGAGACGGGCACGCCTTTGGTCGCCCAGCACGACGTCTACTACCTCGCGCCCGAGGACCGCGAGGCGACCGAGGTCATGCGCCGCATCCAGCAAGGCGGCCACGGGCGGAACGAGGACGAAGATTTCTCGTTTATAAGCGAGGCGAAAGCGCTTGAGCTCTTCAAGGACCTGCCGGAAGCCATCGAGAACTCGCGCAAGATAGCCGACCGCTGCACGGTCGAGTTCAAGCTCGGGCAATGGACCTTCCCCGCGGTGCCCGTCTCGCCCGGCTTCAAGAGTCACGAGGACGAGCTGCGCGCGAAGGCGTACGCGGGCCTCGCGACGCGCGGCATGGAAAAGACGCAGGAGGTCGTGGACCGCATCGAGTACGAGCTCGGCATCATCATCTCGAAAGGCTTCGCCGTCTACTACCTCGTCGTGGCCGACCTCCTCACCTACGCAAAATCCGCCGGCATCCTCACCACGACGCGCGGTTCGGCGGCGGGTTCTCTCGTCGGCTACCTCACCGGCATCACGAACGTGAACCCGCTCTTCTATAAATTGCCGTTCGAACGCTTCCTCAATCCGGAGCGCCCGAAGGCGCCGGACATCGACATGGACATGGCCGACAACCGACGCGACGACATGATCGCGTACGCGAAGCGCAAGTACGGCGACGACCACGTCGCGCAGATCGGCACCTTTGGCACTATGATGGCGCGCGCCGCGGTGCGCGACGTGGCGCGCGCCCTCGGCCACTCCTACGGCACGGGCGACCGCATCGCGAAGCTCATCCCGATAGGCAGCCAGGGCTTCCCCATGACCATCGACAAGGCGCTCGAAATTGAGCCGGATTTGAAGGCCATCTACGACGAGGACGACGACGCGCGCGAAATCATCGACGTCGCGAAGCGCATCGAGGGCTGCGTACGGCACGTGGGCGTGCACGCGGCGGGCGTCGTCGTCGCGCCCACGCCTCTCATCGAGTGGTCCCCCATCCAGCCCGACCCGAAAGGCACGGGCAAGCTCATCACGCAGTACGACATGTACTCCATCACCGACGAGTACGGCGGCGTGGGACTTTTGAAGTTCGACTTTCTCGGCATCAAGAACCTCGCCATCCTCGCAGACGCGGTCGCGCGAGTGAAGGCGACGCGCGGCATCGCGGTCGACATCGAGAACATTCCGCTCGACGACGCGGCAACGTTCGCCATGCTCTCAAAGGGCGACACGTACGGCACCTTCCAGCTAGGCGGCTCGGGCATGACGCGATGGCTGAAGGAACTGAAACCGTCGACCATCCACGACATCAACGCGATGGTCGCGCTCTACCGCCCCGGCCCGATGGAGACGATTCCGTCGTACATCGCGCGGAAGCACAACCCGCGCATGGTGAACTACATCGACCCGCGCATGAAGGAGTACCTCGAGTTCTCGCACGGGCTCCTCGTGTACCAGGACGACGTCCTCCTCACCGCTATCAAGCTCGCCGGCTACTCGTGGCTCGAGGCGGACGTGCTGCGCAAGGCCATGGGCAAGAAGGTGCCGGAAATCATGCAGGCGGAAAAGGACAAGCTCTTGAAAGGCTTTGCCGAGGTCGGCGGCCTCTCACAGGACAAAGCGCAGCAGCTCTGGGAACTCATTGAGCCCTTTGCCGCGTACGGGTTCAACAAGTGCTTGGCCGGTGATACCCGAGTCGTCGACGGCGAAACGGGCGTCCCGGAGCGGATCGACGAACTCATGGCGCGCGCGCGCGATCCGAAAGTGTGTGCACTCGACCGCGAGGGTCGCGTGCGCGTGGCGCAGGCAGTCCAGGTACGCGAAAACGGTGTGAAGGAAGTCTTCCGGCTCGTGACGAGGAGCGGGCGCGTGATACGCGCGACGGCGAATCATCCGCTCCTCGCCTTCTCGGGCTGGACCCGCCTCGACCAGCTCGCGGCGGGCGACCGCATCGCCGCGCCGCGCGTGCTGCCCGAGCCGGAGCGCCCCGTGCCGCTCGCCCCGCACGAAGCGGCAGCGCTCGGCTACCTCATCGCCGAGGGGAACCTGTGCCATCCGAGCGGTGCGTACTACTACGCGAAAGCCGAGGACGAAATCGAGGACTTCATGCGGCATGCATCGCGCTTCCCGAACGCACGCATCACCCTTGACCGCTCGAAGAGCGTAGCGAGCGTCTACGTCGGGCGCGCGGACGTGCACGAGCCGAATGGCCTGTTCGAATGGCTGCGCTCGCTTGGACTTCTCGGCAAGAAAGCCACCGAGAAAGCGCTGCCCGCACGCGTGTTCGCCACGGACAACGCATCCGCGGCGCTCGTGCTCGGCAAGATGTGGCAGGGCGACGGGTGCGTGAGTCGCTCGAACGCGCAGACGTACTACGCGACGAGCTCCCGCGCGCTCGCCGACGATGTGCAGCTACTCCTCACCCGCCTCGGGATCGTGAGCACGATACACGCGAAGTCATTCGCCTACCGGGGCGGACACAAAACCGGCTTTACGGTCGTCGTAACCGGGCACGAGAATCTCGCACGCTTTGCGGAAACGGCGGGCACGCACCTGCTCCCCGGAAAGCGCGCGGTACTTCTCAACACCGTCGCCGATGCGGCATTGCGCACGAATGCGCGCGGGCGCGGCACGCCGGACACGGTACCCGCAGCCGTCTACCCCCTCATACGCGAAGCCGTGGCGGTGAGCGGCTTCTCTGTGCACGAGTGTGCGGTGAAGTGCGGCATTTCCGAGCGTGTGTTCGGATTCGATGCGCGGAAGCGCGGCTATACGCGCGAAACCCTAGACAGTATCGGCGAAGCACTCCACGCGCCCGAGATCCTTATGCACGCGCGGGCGGACATTTTCTGGGACGAGATCGTCTCAATAACATCCGACGGAACCGAGATGACCTACGACTTGTCCGTGCCCGAGCACGAGAACTTCGTCGCGAACAACCTCATCGTGCACAATTCGCACGCCGCCTCCTACGGAAAGGTCGCGTACCAGACCTCGTACATGAAGGCGAACTATCCGGTCGAGTACATGGCCGCACTCCTCACCGCCGACGCGGGCGACACCGAGGAAATCGCGCGTCTCGTCGCCGAGGCGACGCGCATGAAGATTCCGGTCCTGCCGCCGGACGTGAACGAGAGCGGTACGGACTTCACGGTGGTAGTGCTCGAACAGGACGACCAGCCGACGGACGTATCGCGAGCGGAGGCTCTGCGCAGGAGCGGAGGCGACGAGCAGGAGGAAATTCGCCAGCAGGCGAATATTCCGTACTCCGCGAACGATACTCCGCCGGCTGGCCGCATGAGCGCCATCCGCTTCGGTCTGTCGAGCATCAAGAACTTCGGCGAGGGCATCTCGAAAGCGATTCTCGACGAGCGCGAGGCGCACGGGCAGTACGCGTCCTTGGCCGACTTCCTCTCGCGCGTCGGTAGTAAGAATTTGAATAGGAAGAGCCTCGAATCGCTCATCAAGTGCGGCGCGCTCGACTCCTTCGGGCGTCGCGGGACGCTCTTCGAGAGCATCGACCGCCTCCTCGACTACCACCGGGAAACTACCGCGGAAGCGCCGCAGGATTCCCTCTTCGGCGCCGCCCTTGCCGCGCCCGAGCTCGCGCTCCCCGAGGGCAATCACGTCTCGCTGAAGGACAAGCTCGATTGGGAGAAAGAGCTCCTCGGCATTTACGTCTCCGGCCACCCCTTGGACGCGCACCAAGACCTGCTCTCGCAGTACAAGCTGCGCATCAAACTCATAGCGGAAGACCCGAAGCCGGGCTTCCCGGTAAAGCTCGCCGTCCTCGTCGCCGAAGTCCGCACCTTCCTCACGAAGAGCGGCGAGAAGATGGCGTTCGTGAAGCTCGAGGACAAGACGGGCGGCATCGAGGCGGTCATCTTCCCGAAGCTTTTCAAGGTCCACGGCGCCGCGGTCACCCCGGGCTCCTGCATGCTCGTAAAAGGCTCCGTCTCGAATAGGAACGGCGAGCTCTCCATCGCCATCGACGATTTGAAGCCGCTTTGATAGGCTGACGACCGGGTATCCTGGTACCCAAACTTGAGGAGGATAGAGGATGAAGGAACCGAAACGGGTGTCGCGAGGCGACATCGAAATCGCGCTCGCGGAGCTCGACGAGCCACTTGCGTCGCCCGTGTTCAATTCGTGGTCATTCGAGCCGCTACTCGAATACCTCGAACAGACACTGAAACAGGGGAAGAAAGGTCTTCCGTTGTTGCGGGCGAGCGGGTTTGTCGAGGCTTCAGTCGGCTGCCTCACGGAACCCGCACTCGTCGTATTCAAGAGGGCGCGAACGGTTGGCACGCAGCTGTACAAGATCCTGGATCGCGTTGAACGCGACCCGAGGCGTGTCAACATCGAAGACGTCCGATTCGTGCTTCGGCGCTGGCGACGGTTCGTCCCCGCCTAGGCACGAATGGCGGCTGCGCGAGCAGCCGCCCTTTGTTTTAGGACTACCGCACTGGCGAAGAGGGGTGTGTGATACGCTGAATACGGCACTTGAACAAACGGAGGCTTTGCCAATGGCCAAGGTATGCATCTACACGGAAGCTCTCGAGGCGGTAAAGAAAAACCGGCCAACCAAAGTAAACCGCGCTCGGATCGATGCTCTTTTCAACGCGATCAGCAGCGCTACCGGAGCACGAGAACAGTACTTTTACGCATGGCTTTTGCGGCGCTCCATTCTCGGCAATGAAGCATTAGCTGGGAAAGTCTACGACGCGACGCCACGCATCGGAAAACTGCTCTCAAGTTTTGCCGAGGGTAGGCCGATACCGAATAAAGACAAGCAAATCGTAACGGCATTCCTCACCTACTGGCACGAATTCGCAGAAAACGAACGAGAAAGATATGAAGGATTCGTTGCGATGCATAAACGGCTTGCTGGAAACCCGCGTTGGCGCAATGCTGTTAAACATATAGCGGGACT
>JAKAMK010000041.1 GCA_021812925.1 bacterium
CCGCAACGCCAAAACGCGAGCGCGGAGCTTAGGAAATCGGCGGCTGGGCCGATTTCCGCTCTCCCGCAGCAGGATTCCGGCCGTTTCTATCATTTTACTTCATCAATCGACCCTTTCATGTAGAAGGCAGATTCGGGTTTGTCGTCGTGCTTCCCTTCTACGATTTCCTTGAAACCGCGCACCGTCTCTTCGCGCGAGACGTATGCGCCCTTCTGGCCGGTGAACACCTCAGCCACATTGAACGGCTGCGAGAGGAAGCGCTGGAGCTTGCGGGCACGATAGACGGTCGTCTTGTCCTCCTCTGAGAGTTCGTCCATACCGAGAATGGCGATGATGTCCTGCAGGTCCTTGTAGCGCTGGAGCACCTGCTTCACTTGGTTTGCCACCTTGTAGTGCTCGTCGCCAGCGATTTCCGGCGTGAGTGCGTTCGAAGAAGACTCGAGCGGGTCGATAGCCGGGTAGATACCCTGCGAGGCGAGCTGGCGCGAGAGCACCACGGTACCATCGAGGTGCGCGAAGGTGGTTGCCGGAGCCGGGTCGGTGAGGTCGTCGGCCGGCACGTATACCGCCTGCACAGAGGTGATGGAGCCCTTCTTGGTGGAAGTGATGCGCTCTTGAAGCTTGCCCATCTCTTCTGCGAGGGTCGGCTGGTAGCCCACTGCCGAAGGCACGCGTCCGAGAAGCGACGACACCTCGGCGCCTGCCTGCACGAAGCGGAAGACGTTGTCCATGAAGAAGAGCACGTCCTTGCCGCCTTCGTCGCGGAAGTACTCGGCCTGCGTAAGGCCCGTGAGCGCCACGCGCGCGCGAGCGCCCGGCACTTCGTTCATCTGACCGAAGACGAGCGCGGTCTTAGAGAGCACGCCCGATTCCTCCATTTCATGGTAGAGGTCATTACCTTCACGCACGCGTTCACCGACGCCCGCAAACACCGAGTAGCCGCCGTGCTCCTTCGCCACGTTGTGGATGAGCTCCTGGATGAGCACGGTCTTGCCGACGCCCGCGCCGCCGAAGAGGCCCACCTTGCCGCCCTTAAGGAACGGGATCATGAGGTCCACGGCCTTGATGCCGGTCTCGAAGATTTCTGCCTTGGTCGTCTGCTCGTCGAAAGAAGGCGGGTCGCGATGGATCGGGAGACGCGCGACGTCTTTGGCGAGGTCCTCCTTGCCGTCGATAGTGTCACCGAGCACGTTAAAGAGGCGACCGAGCGCAGACTCTCCGACGGGAACGGAGACCGGCGCGCCTGTTGCGCGCGCGGCTTCGCCTCTCGCGAGGCCCGCAGTCTCATTGAGCGCGATAGCGCGCACGCGGTCGAGCCCCAAGTGCGAGGCGACTTCGAGCGTTATCTTGCCGTGGCTCCCGCCCTTCTCGATGACCAGTGCATCGCCGATAGCGGGACGCGACTCCTTGAAGTGGATATCGACGACCGGCCCGATGATTTCTGTGATGTTCCCGTTCATACGTTAGCTAATTAGTATCAAATTCTCTGTTAACTCGCGAGCGCCTCGCGGCCGCCGACGATTTCCGACACTTCACGCGTGATGGCTGCCTGGCGCAGCTTGTTGTACGTGCGTGTGAGGTCACGCACGACCTCCTTCGACTTGTCGCTCGCGTTCTTCATCGCCACCATGCGCGCCGAGTGCTCGGACGCCTTGCTCTCGAGGAGCATGTGGTAGAGCGATGAAGCCACGAGACGCGGCACGAGGAGGTCGAGGAGTACCGCATCGTCCGGCTCGATGGTGTAGGCCGGAGTAGTTTCCGAGCGTTCGATATCGCTGTAGAGGCCTTTCTGCGGGACGATGTCCTCGACGAGCTTCGTCACTTCCGTAAGCGAGAGCGGCAGCAAACTGCGCACCACGGCCACCTGCTCGAACGTGGAGCGGAAGTTGCTATACGCGACCTTCACCTGGTCAAACTCTTTATCCGCGTACGCTCTCGAGAGGTCCGTGACGAGACGGTCCATCGCGGAGAGCTCCACGTCGTCTACCTTGTTCTCCCAGTACTCCTTGATAGCGTAGCCGCGGTGGCCGAAGAACTCCTGGCCCTTTTTGCCATACGCGAAGACTGAGACTGCGCTCGCCGGATACGCTCTCACCGCTTCGAGCGCCGCTTTCGTCACGCCCGAATTCAGGGCGCCTGCGAGGCCCTTGTCGCTCGTGATGATGACGAGCGCGACCTTCTTCACCTCGCGCGTATCGGTGAGCGGATGGCGCGCGAGGTCGGTGCCGGCGGACAGGCGCGAGAGGATCTGGAGGGCCGCCCGAGCATACGGGCGGCCCTCCAAGGCCGCTTCCTGCGTCTTACGCATCTTCACCGCAGACACAGCCTCCATGGCCCGCGTCACCTTGTTGGTGCGGTTCGTGCTCCCAATCTTTGCCTTGATGTCCTTTAACGCCATGAGTTAGGTGCGCTCGGGTTTACGCAGTTTTTGTGCGCAGGACGAATTGGTCAAGCTTCTCGCGGAGCGTCTTTTCGGTCTCCTCGCGGATTTCCTTCGATTCCTTGATGGCCTCGAGCACGCCGAGTCCTTCGCGCGAGAGGAAGTCTTGGAGCTTCTTCTCCGCCTCCGGAATCTCTTCCGGTGTGAACGAATCGAAGTAGCCGTTGGTCGCCGCGAAGATGATGGCCGCCTCTACCTGGAACGGGAGCGGCACGCCATTTTTCTGCGTGAGCACCTGAGTGAGTCGGCGGCCGTCATCGATCTGCTTCTTCGTGTCGGCATCGAGGTCCGAAGAGAACTGCATGAACGCCTCAAGCTCGCGGAACTGCGCCAAGGAGAGCTTTATCTTGCCCGACACCTTCTTCATGGCCTTGGTCTGTGCGGAACTACCCACGCGTGACACCGAGATGCCGACGTTAATCGCCGGACGCTGGCCTTTGTTGAAGAGGTCGCTCTCGAGGAATATCTGGCCGTCGGTGATGGAGATGACGTTCGTCGGGATGTAAGCCGAAACGTCGTTCTCCTGCGTCTCGATGATGGGAAGGGCCGTGAGCGAACCACCGCCCTTCTCTTTGGAGAGCTTCGCGGCGCGCTCGAGCAAGCGCGAGTGGAGGTAGAAGATGTCGCCCGGGTATGCCTCGCGGCCTGGCGGGCGGCGCAAAAGGAGCGACATCTGGCGATACGCGACCGCTTGCTTCGAGAGGTCGTCATAGACCACGAGCGCGTCCGAGCCTCGCTCCATGAAGAACTCGCCGATGGTCGCGCCGGCAAACGGTGCCAAGAACTGGAGTGCTGCGGGCGAGGACGCCGGAGCAGTGACGATGACGGTGTATTCCATCGCGCCCTTCTCCGCGAGCTCAGCGACAATCTTCGCGGTCTTCGACTCCTTCTGGCCGATAGCGACATAGATGCAGATAGGACGCTTCTCCTTCGGCTCGTGCTTCTGCGAGAGGATGGTGTCTATCGCAATGGTCGTCTTGCCCGTACCGCGGTCACCGATGATGAGCTCGCGCTGCCCGCGACCTATCGGAATCATGGAGTCCACCGCCTTGATGCCCGTGTGAAGCGGCACATTGACCGGCGCGCGGTCGATGACGCCGTACGCTTCGCGCTCGATAGGACGCACGTCCGAGGCATCGGTCGGGCCCTTGCCATCTACCGGCTCACCGAGCGGGTTCACCACGCGCCCCACGAGCGATTCGCCAACCGGAATGGAGAGAAGACGGCCGAGACGGCGCACGAGCATGCCCTCGTACACCTTCGACGCGTCACCGAGTATCACCGCACGCACGCCATCCTCTTCGAGGTTGAGCACGAGCCCGTACACCGGGTTCGGGTCCTTGAGCGCCTCTTCGAGCGAGCGGTCGAACGTCGGGTCGAAGAGCACCATCTCGCTCATGACCGCTCCGGTAAGGCCGTCTATCTCTGCGATGCCGTCGCCGGCAGCACGCACCGTGCCCGTCTCCTGACTACCCTCTTCGGGCTTCCAGGAGGCAATCTCCTTCTCGATTCGTTCAATAATGCTTTGCATGATTATGCTGTGCTTAGGAGTACGTCCGTCACTCGCTCAATGAAAAATAAAATATGAATTTCATTTTTCATATTCGCTCGCTAGGTTGTGACCTTCTGATAAATACCGATGAGAGCAGCTTTGGCAGAACGGTCGATGAGTTTTCCGTTCCCGCGAGCGCGCCACCCTTGTATGAGCGCGTGATTAACGACTGCCTTCTTGGCTTCGATACCCTCCTTCTTCGCCTCAGCGAGCGCGGTCGCGGCCTCGTGTTCGCTCGCAGCTTCCACGACCGGCGCAAGCGCCTTGCGTCGCGCCGCTATCTTCTTCAGTTCGGCATGAATCTGCGGAAGGAGCTTCGCGCGACCGGAACTCACGAGGTGGTGGATGAGCTTTGAGACCATCTCATCCGCTTTCGCCTCGTCTTCAAGCGAGGCGATGGACTCGAGTACATGCGTGTAGGAATCAAGCATGGTCTTTCTTCAAAACCTTCTCAGCCGCGAGTACGGCGAGCTTCGCTATCTCCTTCTCGCTCTCGCGCCTTGCACGCTGCGCCTCTTCAGCGGCGCGCGCCTCGGCGTCCTTGGCAACCTGCTCCGCGCGGGCTTCGGCTTCGGAGATGATGCGCGACTTCTCGGCATTCGCCGCTTCGCGCGCCTGCGTCACGATGCCTTCCGCTTCGCTTTCAGCCTTCTGCACGCGCTCGGCCGCTGCGTCGTCGGCATGCGCGAGCATCTCGGCAGCCTCGTCTGCGTCATGCACGCCCTGCGCTATCTTCTTCTGGCGCTCATCGAGCGTTTTCATGACCGGCTTGTACAGGAAGTACCAGAGCGCGAGCATGACCAGCCCGAAGTTCACCGCTTGCGCGATCAAAAGGTCGAGACGGATGCCGAAGGCTGAGAAGAGTTGTTGCATGCCTGCTACCTAATCCGTTTGTGATTACACAAACTTGATAATGAAGGAAACGACGAGCGCGAGAATGCCGAGCGCTTCGGTGAACACGATCGCGAGGATCATGTTCGAGACGATCTTACCGGAAGCATCCGGGTTCCTGCCGATCGCTTCCATGGCGCCGCCACCGATGAGACCGATGCCGATGCCCGGGCCGATAACGCCGAGACCGGCAGCGAGTGCCATCCCGAGATCTTTAGCTGTATTAATGTCCATGATGAGTAGTGAACCTAATTATTAAATTGCCCCTGGTACATCCCGGAGCCGGCAGAGGCGCCCTAGCCGAGGGGCTAGTGCATCTCTGCCGGATCAGCGACGGCGAGCTTGATGAAGAACAGCGTGAGGATGGCAAACACCACCGCTTGCACGAGCCCGATGAACATCTCGAAGCCCATTAAGGGTGCCGGCAAGAAATACGGCAGGAAGTATCCTGCCACAAGCACCATTATCTCGCCGGCGAAGATGTTCCCGAACAATCGGAACGAGAACGTGATGATGCGCCCGAGGTTCGAGAGTATCTCGAGGAGACCCACCACGAATCCCAAGGGCGATTTCACATTAACATACCGGCCCATATGCTTAAAAAACCCGAGGACCGAGATGCCGGTAATCTCGATGACGAAGAACGAGATGAGCGCGAGCGCGAGGGTGAAGTTCAGGTCGGTCGTCGGCGTGCGGAAGAGCGGGATGAAGTCACCAGCATGGATGAGGCCGATGGAGCCCATCCCCGGGAAGAACTCGAGCTCGTTGATGAGCGCCACGAAGAGGAAGATGGTGGCGACGAGCGGGAAGAACTTACGCGCGAGCTCCTCGCTCTCCAAGGTCTCGGCCATGTAGCCCAGGGCGCCTTCGAAGGCCCACTCGACCCCGGCCTGGAGCTTCCCGGGCACCATCTTGAGCGACCGGCCGAAGAAGAACGCGAGCACGATGAGCAAGGCGCCCAAGAGCCACGTCATGAGGAGGGCATTCGTGATAGGAAAACCGAAAACGGAGCCTATATGCTCCGCGGAGAGGACGACCGAGATGCCGCTATGCATGTGTCTCGATTCTAGCAGACGACCCTGGAAAACGAAAAGGCCGTGGAGTCGGAACGCCACAGCCTTGTTCGCCACTGACCTCAGGTTTGGACGCCGCGCTTAATCTCCGCAACGACGCACCGTTCGGGCGTAAACGCTTCCTGGAAAACCGGGAGCGCAGCCCGCGGAACGGCTTCTCCGCACATGAACGCGTCGAATGCCGCGTAGCCCCGTTCCGGCCAGGTGTGGACCGTAATGTGACTCTCGGCGAGCACGGCGACACCGGAGATGCCGCCGCCGTCTTCGAACGTGTGCAGGTGGATGTGAAGGAGCGTTGCGCCGGCAGCTTTCACTGCGTCGATGAGCGCCCTCTCGATGACCTCGCGGTCGTCGAGATGGTGAGCCTCCATGAGGTCTATTATCAGGTGGTCGCCCGCGTAGCTAAGCCCGTTGCGGGTGATGAAATGGTCTTTGGGCTGCGGTGCCTCGTCCACGGGGACGAGGTGCGGCACCCTGGGCAAAGGTGATTCCAAGACGGTTCTCGCCGGCACGCGAGCGTGAGCTCCGTTACCTTTGATCGCCGCCCCATACCGATGATCCATCGTCTTGGCCTCCTGGTTGTGTGGCAAGGGCGCCACGTGATTGTGGACGCTAACAAATTCAGCCGGCAGTATAGGGCTTTTGCGCGAAAATACAATGGGTTTTTGACGCATTGGCAAGAAACTGGGGATAAGCACACCCTTGGGACTTTGCCCTTTGACAGGGCCTCAGATGGGGTATACTCCCTAGCGTTACGTTATAAGGTCACATTTCACGCAAATATCTATGGCACGAAAAGCCAACCCCGCACTTTTGAAGCCCCTCGAGCTCGACGCCGATCTCGAGGCAGTCGTCGGTAAGGGTCCGATGCCCCGCTCACAGGTGGTCAAGAAGCTCTGGGAGTACATCAAGGGCAAGAACCTCCAGAACCCGTCGAACAAGCGCAACATCCTTGCGGACGACAAGTTGAAGCCGCTCTTCGGCGGTAAGAGCGAGGTCACGATGTTCGAGATGACGAAGCTCGTCTCGCAGCACATGAAGTAACCCTGGCTTTCTGCCATACAAAACGCCGCCCTCAGAGGGCGGCGTTTTGTATTTGTGGACCCACGGGGAATCGAACCCCGACTTCGTCCATGCCATGGACGCGTAATACCGTTTTAGAT
>JAKAMK010000042.1 GCA_021812925.1 bacterium
AGGTCCCACATGGGGTGCGGACCGAAAGGACGAGGGGTCGAGCGCCCGGGTGCTAGAACTTCGCGATGCGGCGCGCGTGGCGCTCTTCGCCCGAGAACGGAGTCGAGAGGAATCGGCGCACAGCCTCGCGCGCTTCGTCGTCCGAGACGAAGCGCGCGCCTAACGAGAGGACGTTCGCGTCGTTGTGGATGCGCACCGACGAGATGACATCGAGCGTATCACCGTCCTCGTCCATCTGCGGACGCGGCGCGGCACCGTAGAAGACCGCGGCGCGAATCCCCCGCACGCGGTTCGCGCACATGGCTTCGCCCTGCCCGCTCCCACCCAGGATGATGCCGAAGGCGCGGGCGGCTTCGCCGCCCGCGTTCTCTTCCGCGACCTTTTGGGCGCACGGCGTCACGTAGTCCGGGTAGTCGTCGCCCGGGCTGAGCGCGTGCGCACCGAGATCCTCCACGTCGTGGCCGAGCTCGCGCGCGTACGCGACGAGCTTCTCTTTCAGCTCGAACCCGGCGTGATCGGAAGCGAAATAAATGCGAGTCATACGTCAATAGTCATGAGTCATTAGTCACGAATCCTTTGCGTGCTCTGTAACAATTTTACCAGCATAGCCGAAACCTCGCGTAGCGTTGAGTTTACCACTTCGGTACGCAGTGACGGATACACTTCCTTGGCAATCACGAGCTGGGTTTCGAGCTCTGCTGCAGAACCGATAGCGATACGTACGAATTGCGCGAAATCTTTCTTGGTTCCCCGCTTGCTGCCCTCAGCGAGATTCGATGGAATCGAGACGGCAGCGCGCTGCATTTGACTACCGAGTCCGTACTGCTCGTTCTTGGGTAGCTTCGCGGTGAGAGCGTAGGTTTCCTTTGCAAGCACGATTCCCTTTTGCCATACGATGAGATTCCGGAACCCCTGACCCATGACGTATGACTTATGACTGCTGGCTCGCTTTGAGCGCGTGCCGCACGAGCGACTCGGTGTACCCCATCTCGTTGTCATACCAGGCGAGGACCTTCACGAGGTTGCCGCCCACGACGCGGGTCATGCCGAGGTCGGCGATGGATGCGAAGGGCTCACCCACGATGTCGGAAGAGACGAGCTCGTCGTCGGTCGTCGCGAACGTGCCGTTCCAGCGCGGGTCCTGGGCAGCTTTCCGGAGGATATCGTTCACCTCCTCCGCGGTGGTATCGCGCTTCGCGATGAACGTCACGTCCGCGATGGACCCCGCGGGCACGGGCACGCGGAGCGAGATGCCGTCGAACTTTCCGTCGAGGGGCGGGTACGCCTTCGTGACCGCGATCGCGGCGCCGGTCGAGGTCGGCACGATGTTCTGCGCGCCCGCGCGTCCCTCCTTCATGTCCTTCTTCGCAGGACTATCGACAATGGACTGGCTCGCCGTGTACGCATGGGTCGTCGAGAGGATGGCCTTCTCCATGCCGATAGTCTCGTCGAGGATGGCGATGACGGGCGCCGACGCGTTCGTCGTGCAGGACGCGTTACTCGTCACCGCGCAGGTGCCGAACTTCTCCTCGTTCACGCCCATGAGGATGGTCGCCCCCAGGGACTCGTCGCCCTTCGCGGGCGCTGAGATGACCACATGCTTCGCGCCCGCCGCGATGTGCTTCTGGGCATCTTCGTACTTCGTGAAGAATCCGGTACTCTCGATGACGACGTCGATGCCGAGCTCCTTCCACGGCAGCTGCGCAGGATCCTTTTCCTGGAGGAACCTCACCTCCTTGCCATCGATCACGAGGTTGCCGTCTTTCACCTCGACTGAGAACGGCGCGCGCTTGTACACCGTGTCGTACTTCAAGAGGTACGCGAGGTTCTCGAGAGAGCCGAGGTCGTTGACCGCGACGAGTTCGACGTCCCGCCCATAGCTCCGCCGCACGAACGCGCGACCTATCCTGCCAAATCCGTTGATTGCGACCCGTACTGCCATAGGAAATAGTGATTAGCTAGAAAGCCTTTCCAGTCTACACCCCGATTCGACCCTCCCTATCCACACCCCACCCATGTGGGATGTCTGACATCCCACATGGAATTAGATAGCGGGAGTTGACGTGGCGGTGGTTGAGGAGGTCGCCGTGAGAGTTGAGGAAGCTGTCGAGGAGGCGGTCGAGGTCGGCGCCGGCGCGACGACGGAGACGGTGCGCGTCGCGGTCGTGGTGTTCCCTGCCGAATCCGTCACCGAGTACGTGAGCGTGTAGCTGCCCACGGTCGAGGTGTCGACCGTGCCGGTCACGACAATCTTGCCCGTCAGGTCGCCGTCAACCGAGTCGGTCGCGGTCGCGCCCGGGTCGGTGAACGCCGTGCCCTCGGTCACCTGCATCGAGGTCGAGCCGTTCAGGATGATGACCGGCGGCGTCGTACTCGCGGTCGCCGGAGTCGAGGTCGCGGTAGGAGGCGTCGTGGTCGCGTCCGTGATGGTGATGCTCGAGCTCGTCGAGGTCGCCGTGCTCGGCGATGTAGAGGCCGTGCCGCTCGCATTCGTGTTTCCTGACACCTGACCGCTGACCCCTGACCCCTGCGTGCTCACCGTCCCATCCGGATTCCCGACGATGACCGAGCGGATCACGGTGAAGGTCTGCCCCGCGCTGTCGATCATGCGGTACGTGATGAGGTAGGTGGTCGGCGCGGTCGTGTCTACCGTAGGCGCGCTCGCGCCCACGTCCACGCCGTTCACGAAGTACTCGATCGGGTCGGTACTGCCGTTCTTGTCTATCGCGGTCACGCCCGGGTCCGTGTACGTCGCGCCCACCGAAAGGTGCACCGGATTTGCGCCCTGGAGCGTGAGCGAGGAGGTGCCGCTCGCCGGCGTCGTCGTGCCCGTGCCGCCCGCGCCGGGAGCGGGCGCGGGCGTCCCCGCCTCCGTCTCCACGATGAAGTAGTCGAAGGTGACCGCCACGGTCGTGGTCGCGTCGAGCGCCACGCGGAAGCTGCCGTTCACCTTGTCCGCGAGGTACCATGAGCCCGACACCGGAGAGGTCATGGTCACGAACACCTTCGAGGTCGGCTGCACGAGGGAATTCGTCACCGTCACGCTCGCCTCTCCGGCAGCGATGGTGCCCGAGCCTGCAGACGACTGTCCGGACGCGTCGGTCGTCGCGACGAACTGATTCGCGGCGATCGAACTCAGGGCGAGGAAGCCGTTCTTCACCGTGATGCCGAGCTGCGCGAGCACGTTCGTGAGCGAGGTGGTCGAGAGCGAGAACGCTACCGGTGAGCTCGTGCTCATCGCGACCGAGCCGTTCTCGAGAGCCGTCACACGCTTCTCGAGCGAGGCGAGCTCGACCGTGTTCGCATCCACCTTGCCCGCGAGCTGCTGCACGCCGGTGAGCGTAAAGGTCGCGAGCTTGTAGAGGTCGATGCCCTTCCCGTCCGGCGAGGCGATCTGTGGGGCGATCTGGTCAACGTCTTCCGCGATGAAACCGAGATGGAGCGGGTCCTGCGACGGCTCGATGTTGTAGTGGTAGGTTGCGGCCTTGAGCTGCATGAGTTCCGCGAGGGTCGAAGAGGCCTCATCCTGTGTGAGGTAGTTGATGTCGTACTTCGCGCTCCGGGTCGAGGTGTTCACGAAGGCGATAGCGCCCACGTCGCCCGCGACCGTGAGTGTGTGGTTCGGCGTCGTCGTGCCGATGCCCACGTTCCCCGACGCGTCGATCGTGATGGCCGGCGTCGAGGTGCCCTCGTACCACGAGGCCACCGACGAGGTCGCCGTCGTCGCGAGATTCTCAAGCGTGAACGCCGAGTCAAGCTCCTTCACCGCGCTCACGGTCGGTGCGATGAGGCCGGTGTAGCCGAGCGTGTACGTGCCATCCGGCGTGTACTGCGTCGGGTCGCGGAGCGACACGAGCGACGGATACACCGTCTGCACAGCCTGTGCGATGAAGCCGTACTGGAGCGTCGTCGTGCTCAGGTCGAGGCCGTCCTTGTAGTAGAAGGTCACCGGAGCGAGCGCTCGGAGGTCCGCGAGAGAGGTCGTGCCGGTCATGGGAGTGATGTCCTGCTTGATGCGGTAGTCAGACGGCGTGCCGCAGATGATACCGCCACCCGCACCGGTCTGGAGGGCGTTGCCGCCGTTACAGGCGGTGACGCCCGAGAGCACCCCCGTAGTCATTTTCACGCTGCCGTTCACGGTAAGGGCTGACGAGGACAGCGTCGTCGTATCGATGCCCACGTAGCCGGTCGAGCCCTGGAAGTACGCGATATTACCGCCCTCGCCATTGTCGATGTAGAGGTCGCGGTACTGTGTCGTGCCGCCGGCGTAGCCGCGGTAGTTGATATATCCGGCCGTAGCGCCGTTATAGTTGTTGCCGAACCACATCTCGTTGCTGTTGCCCATGCTGATGCCGTAGCCGCTGCTTGAGTTGACAGTAAGGTTGCTGGTCACGTTGACGCTACCCGTGCCGTTCGGCTCAAGATCGAGGTTTTGGTTCGTGTTGTAGGTGTGGACTATCGCGTCGCCCGAGCCGCCGTATCCCATGTACGCGGCATTGTAGTAGAGTTGCCCACCGTCGTACACCAGGAGGTCCCAATTGCCGTTATTCAACGCGTCGACACCCCAGCCGGACGCGTTCACGTTCCCGAACTTATCGGTCGCCGTGTTTGTGCTGTAGTAGTAGCCGGACGTCCGCGTGCTGCCGCTGACGTCAAGCTTGTAGCTTGGATTACTAAGTCCAATACCGACACTGCCGGCGTTGTCTACGATACCCTCGGCGTAATTATTATCTGGGGCAATAGTGAGCATGGTCGCCGTGGTACCCCCGTCTGCGATAATCTTCCAAATGTTTGTGGCGGAACCACTGATGTCGATACCAATACCATCGTTCCAGCTGCTTCCAGACTGATTAATGGTGAGCCGCTGCGCTGGACTCGTCGTATCAATACCCACGTAGCCGGTCGACAGCGCCGAAAGCACGTCCGTACCTCCCGGTGCAAGTGTGAGACGCGGATTCGGTGATGTTGAGTTACCGTTTGTCGCGATGCCGTAAATATTTCCCGCGTTGAAATTGGTACTGCCGCTCGAGCTATTCCAGTAATTCGCGTAGAACGAGAGGTTGTACGATGGCATATCCGTGAAATTGGAACCGCTCGTCGCGCCGTTATTACCGATACGAATGTTGCCCCCCTCAACGTCAAGCCGATCGCCCGGATTCGTCGTCCCAATGCCGACTAGGCCTGCAGAGTTTATGGCCACGCGGTCGCCTTGGCTCGTACCATTGAACGTAGAAAAAAGGATTCCGTCGGCATTACTCGTTGCTGAAATACGCAAGCTATTGCCGCCATATACAGCGTTCGTCTCGCCGATGGTCGGGAGCGAAGAGTAGCCAGACGGGTTCGAATCCGTGATACCAAAGGAGATGATGTTCGTCGCACTCCCAGACGTTCCGGTGGTTCCTAGCTGCAGCGCTGTACCTGGATTGGTTACTCCAATACCCACGTTGCCGGCAGAGGAGATGACCATAGCCTGTGTACCGTTCGGCGATGTGGGGAAAACACTGGTGTTGTTGACGACGAAATCCAGTGAACCGCCCGTGTTGGTGGCGCCGCCAACGATGAAGTTCGGCCCGTTGTTGCCAAGCTGGAGGTAGCCCTGTGCACCCGACATGACGCCGAGGTAGGTGGGGTACGAGGACGCGTATGTGCTCGAATTAATCTGGAGTGCCGGTTGTGTCTGTCCGCCCAGTGAGAGGAGCGAACTTGGGCTGGTGAGTCCTCCAATACCAACGTTGCCCGTGGTATCTATAAGCAGGCGATTAGCTGTTTGGCGATGATCATATATGAAGAATTTTCCGTCATTCGCTGCTATGTAGCCGCTGCCAATCCACCACTCATCAGGAGTCGCCGCATTGTCTTTTAGGCTGATGATTGGCGAAGCTCCGCTGGAGCCGTTTTTTGTGATGCGCAGTAATGGTTGCGTGTCGCCCGCAATCTCTAACGCCGAAGCTGGACTCGTCGTCCCGATGCCGACGTTGCCGCCAATCATTCCAAATCCATTCGTTTTATCCCACATGAGGTTAAAATCGTTATTCCCGCCATTGGTGTCTCTGAACAAGAGTCTCGGATCTCCCGAACTTGAGCTGTTCCCCTCTATTGCAATTCCTCCGTTGGATCCAACAGACCGCACGACATCCAATGGGTACGTCGGGCTCGTCGTCCCGATGCCGACGTTCGCGCTCATGAGCGCAATATTGCCTGATGACGGGAATCCAATGTACCCGTTCGAGCTACTACCCCAGTACAGCGCAGTGGTCTGTCCATTGCCGACCACGAGGCTGTTGTCAAAGATTCCGTAGCTCGATGCGCGCATGTCGCCGGTAATGTCGAGGTTATAGGTCGGGCTCGCGTTGCCGATGCCGACATCGCCGGTTGATTGATTAATGCTCATTGCGACAGTGCCGCCTGTTGGAGTTGCTACACCGCCTGTGTACGAGCCGATCTGGAACACATTATTCGCGGTTTGATCAGGGCCAACGACCCAGTTGTTTGAAGTCCCGTCGGTGTTCTTGGCGACGAACCAAACTCCGTTCCACGTGCCGTTTGTCGTTGAATTAATCTTCGCAAGCGCGATAGAACCTTGTATCGCGAATAGTGTCTCCGGGCTCGTCGTCCCGATCCCGACGTTGCCGGAGGACGTGACGGTCAGTTTCGTACTGCCGCTCCAGAGTTGTGCGGTGCCATCAGGTGAGTACCAGGTCCAACGTTCCCCGTTCGACGGACTGCTTACATACGCACCGTTCGCATTTGCACGATCGGCGAATGACCAACCTGCCGATGTCCCCCCGGTAAAGGCGAGACCGTCGACTTCAAGCAACGCGTTGGGCGTCGTCGTCCCGATGCCGACGTTGCCGGTCGTGCTCGCGATCGTAAAGGGTCTCGAGTTATTATAGTAGTTGAATATATTGAATGTGCCGTCAGCCGCATTATTGTAAACCCCCCAGCGATTCGCGGAA
>JAKAMK010000043.1 GCA_021812925.1 bacterium
TCGCCATCGGCGCTGCCATCCAAGCAGGCATCCTCCAGGGCGACGTAAAAGACATTTTGCTCGTGGACGTCATCCCGCTCTCGCTCGCTATCGAGACCATGGGCGGCGTCGCGACGAAGCTCGTTGAGCGCAACACCGCGATTCCGACCTCGCGCTCGCAGACCTTCTCGACTGCAGCAGACAATCAGCCGTCGGTAGAGATTCACATCACGCAGGGCGAGCGCGCTATGAGCGCCGACAACAAGTCCTTGGGCAAGTTCATGCTCGACGGCATCCCGCCGGCTCCGCGCGGCATGCCGCAGATCGAAGTGACCTTCGACGTGGATGCTTCCGGAATCCTCACCGTGAAGGCAAAAGAGAAGACCACCGGCAAGGAGCAGAGTATCCGCATCGAAGGTTCGACCGGGCTCTCAAAAGACGACATTGCAAAGATGCAGGCGGATGCGGAAGCCAACGCCGCCGCAGACGAAAAGCGCAAAGGCCTCGTCGAGGCACGTAACATCGCCGAGCAGGCCGTCTACGCCGCAGAGAAGGCCGTGCGAGAGAACGGCGAGAAAGCCGGCGCGGAAGTCGTAAAGGAAGTGCAGGACAAGATTGAGGACGTGAAGACGGCTATCAAGGGCGACGACGCCGACCGCATTAAGCAGACGACCGATGCACTCTCGACCTCGCTCTCGAAGATAGGCGAGGCGATGATGAAGGACCAGCAAGGTGGTGCGCAGGGCGGGGCAGGAGAGCAGGGCCCACAGGACGCCGAATTCAAAGAGAAGCCGGGCGATACCCCTCCGCAGGCATAAAGATCCATTACATCCGACTCAAGACCCGCCTTCCGGCGGGTCTTGACGTATATTTGTCGATGTGGTAGAAATAATTCGCCTCTGTGATTCTCGCAGAGGAAAGTCAAAAGGAGACTGCACTTTGTCCAGCAACGGAAAGTCGGATCGTGACCATCGTCCGGAGAAGCTCAACGCGGCCCAAAAGGCGCTTATCGAGCGCAATATAGCGCTGCAGTTCAGCAGGGGCCAGATTACGCAGAATTTGGCCGCTCAGCTCGCTGCAAATGCCGGCCATAAGGCTTTCTCTGACGAAATCGTGGCGCACGGTGTGCCCACGTACGACACGGTGAAAGCTGAAACGGCCGACATTATGGCTGCGGCTACTTGGCCGGCCTATAAGAAACCGGCTGCGGACGACGCCGAGGCCCAACTCATGCGCGCACTGACCTCGGAAGCGAATCGCCGCGCAGTGCCGTAAGGCCTGCATGATGCAATCCAAGACGGTACCGGCTCTCCCTCGGAGAGCACGGGCCGTTTTTGTTTGTTGACAGTGATACGTTTCGCGAGTATACCTGCACGCAGTCCAGAACGGAGGGAATGATGGGCACGCCAGACTTGAAGTCGCACTCTTACGCCCTTGGGGCGGTCATTGCAATCACGCTTGGTGTCCTTGCTGCGTCAGGCGCACACTGGCGCAGCGATGTGCCTCATCACGCCGCGCCCAAACAAGCCCTTTCTGGGGAACTGCACGCGAGCTGGCAGCAAGAGATGAACCTGACGCTCGCGGCAAAGGGCCCCGGGAAAGGCCTCACCGTCATTCTGCTCGGCGCACGCGAGGGCCAGAAGCAGCCGCCCAGTCCGTATGCCTACGGATTCGACGTGAAGAACGGTAGAGCTATGGTCACGTGCTATGTGCACCGTGGTCACGAAGACGATCCTATCTGCCTGCTCACGCAGTAGCTGCTATCACGAACATTCGCCTTACGAGAAGGGCGCCGCACGCGAGCGGCGTCCTTTTTGCATACCCACATCCCTCGCGTATAATCCCGTGCATGGCGAAGAACTACTACGAGACGCTCGGCGTCGATAAGAAAGCGAGCCAGGATGACATCAAGAAAGCGTTCCGGAAACTCGCGCACAAGTACCACCCCGACAAAGGCTCGGGCGACGAAGCGAAGTTCAAGGAGATTTCCGAAGCGTATGCCGTGCTCGGCGACGAGAAGAAGCGCCGCGAGTACGACACCTACGGTCAGTCGTTTCCCGGCGGCTCCGCCGCCGGGGGCCCGCAGGGCAATCCGTTCGGCGGCTTCGACTTTTCCCAATTCCAACAGGGATTCGGCGGCCAGAATGTCGAATTCGATTTCGGCGACCTCTTCGGCGATTTCTTCACCGGCGGTCGGAGCGCCGCACGCGCACCGCGCGGTCGCGACATCTCCATAGACCTCGAGCTCTCGTTCAAGGATTCCATCTTCGGTACTGAGCGAACGGTACTCATCGGCAAAGTCTCCACCTGCGACCTCTGCAAGGGCACCGGCGGGAAGCCCGGCACCTCCATGGAAACCTGCAAGACCTGCTCTGGCAGCGGCCAGGTGCACGAGGTGAGAAGCACTATCCTTGGTCAGTTCTCGAGCGTGCGCCCGTGCGCAGCGTGCGAAGGCACCGGGAAAATCCCGAAAGAGAAGTGCCCGGAGTGCAAAGGCCACGGCACGCTCCGCAAGGAAGAGGAAATCAAGATACGCGTGCCTGCCGGTATCGAGAACGGCGAGATGATTCGCATGCCGGGGAAAGGCGAAGCCGTGAAGAACGGGACCGCAGGCGACCTCTACGTGAAGATTCATGTGAAGCCACACGATGTGTTCCGTCGCGAGGGTACGAATCTCATCATGGACTTACCGGTAAAATTGACCGACGCCCTTTCCGGCACCACCGTTCCTATTACGCTTCTCGACGGGAAGACCATCGAGGTGAAGATTCCTGTCATGAAGCGTGCGGAAGAGCTCCTGCGCGTGCGTGGCAAGGGCGTCCCGTCCCCGCACGCAGGCGATCTCATCATTCGGCTCGAAGTAGCGATGCCGCAGAAGCTTTCAGGTAAGGCGAAGAAGGCTATAGAAGACCTTCGCGCCGAGGGGCTGTAGGACGCGCGCTAAACGCCCGAGCGTGGAGCCGGCATACGAATCAAAGCGGTTGAAATTGCCAAGGAGAGCGAAGCGGAACGGCGCTTTGATTCGTATGCCGGCGAAGCGGGTTTGAAATGAGTTCTAATCGCTGTGCACACGCCGCGCCGCCTCCGGCGGCGCGGGGAGGGTAGAATAGGCGCATGCAAGCAGCCGCAGCCGCGCTCTCGGCCACGCAAGGACTCTCGCAGGTGAGCACCGTCGCGACTAACACCGCGCTCACGCTATGGGCAGCAGTGGCAAGTTTCGTCGTCCTCATCATCCTCACGCTCCTGTTCTTCCTCTTCTCGCGCTACGTGGGCCGCGGCCCCTATGTCGCGCTCGTGCTCGCACTCTACGCCGGCTACGCTATCTACGCGGTCATTCCGAGCACGTATCTCGCATACCTGCCGAGCGCGCCTGCACTCACGGCGGTCATCGTCCACGCGGTGCTCTACCTCGCGTTCGTATTCATCTTCTACATCATCCTGCGGCGCGTCGTAGTTTCGGATTTCATCTATATAGGGCTCTTCGGCCTCATTGCCATCTCGTTCCTCGCAAGCGCCTTCCTCATCGCGCTCGCATACCACGTATTCTCGATAACGAATGTCTACCACTTCAACACCTCCATCGCGAACCTCTTCGCCCCAGCACGGTATTTCTTCTGGTGGTTCATCGCGCCGGCCATCGCGCTCTTCTTCCTCGCGCACTAACGCATACCGTTTTCACATTGTGCTAGTCTCATACGTATGACCGAGCGCCCTGCACCGTCCCAGGCGGGAACCTGGGCCGTATTCAAGACGTACACGAAAGAGGTACTCCGATACCCCTGGCTTTTCTCATTGACCGTCGCCGCGATGCTCCTCCTGCAGGTCGCCCAGGTGGCCTCGCCCTTGTTCCTACGCCGTTTCTTCAACCTCCTTGCCGGTATGCAGGCCACGCATGACGTGATGCTCGAGCTCTTCATCACGCTCGGGTTCATCGCGCTGTTCTCGTTCCTCTCCTGGCTCGCGCGACGCGTGCAGGTGTTCACCCTGAACTACCTCGAATCCGGCGTGATGCTCCGACTCTATGAGAAGGCGTTCACCTACCTCCTCGGCCATTCGTACCGCTTCTTCAGCAACCAGTTCGGCGGCACGCTCACGCGCCGTGTGAGCAAGTTCGCGGGCTCCTTCGAAGCCATCTTCGACAGCTTCGTCTTCAATCTCGTGCCGACGACGCTCTTCATGATAGGTTCCATCACCGTTCTCTCGCTGCGCAACCTCACGCTCGGCATGCTGCTCCTCGGCTGGACGGTGGTCTTCGTCGGCATCCAAGCGTTCTTCGCACGCATGCGCCAGCCGATACGCCGCGTGCGCGCCGAGCAGGACAGCCGCGTGACCGGCGCGCTCGCCGACGCTATCACGAACCAGAACACCGTCTCGCTCTTCTCGGCGCTCCCGTTCGAGGTGAAGCGCTTCCGCGACGTGGTCATGGACTGGCGCCGCGCCACCATCCGCTCATGGAATACCGACGAGCTCGTCTGGACCGTGCTCGGCTTCCTCATGACCGTCATCGAGATAGGGATGCTCTATGGCGCACTCATCTACTGGCAGCGCGGGCTCCTCACTGTGGGCGACTTCGCGCTCATCCAGGCGTACCTCATCGGCGCGTTCGACCGTTTGCTCTCCATAAACCAGATGCTCCGCCGCTTCCACGACGCCATCGCGGACGCGGGCGAGATGCTCGCCATCCTCGAGGAGCCGCACGAGGTGGCCGATGCTCCGGATGCGAAGCCGCTTGAGGTCACGGCCGGCAACGTGACGTTCGCGAGCGTCGATTTCGCATTCAACCCAGACCGGCCTATCTTCGAAGATTTCACCCTCCAGATTCCTGGCGGACAGAAACTCGCGCTCGTGGGGCACTCGGGAGCAGGGAAATCTACCGTCACGCGCCTCCTCCTGCGCCTCTACGACGTACAGGAGGGGACCATCACGATAGATCGGCAAGACATACGGAAGGTGACGCAGGACTCGCTGCGCGAGAATATCGCCTACGTCCCGCAGGAGCCGATCCTCTTCCATCGGACGCTTCTTGAGAACATCCGTTACGGACGGCGCGATGCTACCGACGAGGAGGTCGTCGAAGCAGCTAAGCAGGCACACTGCCACGAGTTCATACGAGAGCTCCCGGACGCATACGACACGTACGTCGGCGAGCGCGGCGTGAAGCTCTCAGGCGGCGAGCGCCAGCGGGTGGCCATCGCGCGCGCCATCCTGAAGAACGCGCCCATCCTCATCCTCGACGAGGCGACTTCCTCGCTCGATAGCGAGTCCGAAGCGCTCATCCAGGATGCGCTCGAGCGCCTCATGCACGGGAAGACCGTCATCGCCATCGCGCACCGCCTCTCGACCATCATGCGCATGGACCGCATCGTCGTCATGGACGCCGGCAAAGCCGTGCTCTCTGGCACGCACGAAGAACTCCTCGCTGCGGGAGACAACATCTACAAGAAACTCTGGGAGATTCAGGCCGGCGGGTTCATCCCGGACGGTGGCGAATGATGGTATAGTCTCGCCATGACCCCCATTAGAAACCGTGTCCGCCGTCCCGTATGAACGCGAGTATGACTAAAGAGAGTGCCGAGCGGCACGGTTCTAACGGGGCCGGCCTCGCAGAAGACCTCAAAGGCCGCGGCCTTATCGAGCACAGCTCGACTGAACTGGAAGCCATCCTCGGAGAGCCGCGCACGGTGTATCTCGGCATCGACCCGACGGCTGATTCCGCGCACGTCGGCCACCTCGTGCCGGTCCTCCTCATGAAGCGCCTCGGCGACGCTGGCCACAAGCTCATCTTCCTAGTCGGCGGCGGCACCGGCATGATCGGTGACCCGAAAGAGAAGGGCGAGCGCGTGCTTCTCGACGAGAAGACGCTCTCGAAAAACAAGAAAGCGCTCGCCAAGCAGCTCCGAGGGCTCTTGGGCGGCGTGAAATTCACGATGGTAGACAACGCCGACTGGCTCACGAAAGTGCGCTTGATTCCGTTCTTGCGCGACATCGGCAAGCACTTCACCGTGAACGACCTCGTGAAGCGTGACCTCATCAAGAAGCGCCTCGAGACGCCGGATGAGAGCATCTCATACACCGAGTTCACGTACGCGCTCCTCCAGGGCTACGACTTCCTCACCCTCTTCAAGAAGTACGGCTGCAACCTGCAGATAGGCGCTTCCGACCAGTGGACCAACATCCTCTCGGGCGTCGACCTCATCCGGAAGAAGGAGAACGGGCAGGCGTTCGCGATGACCGTCCCGCTCATTACCGACTCCACCGGGAAGAAGTTCGGCAAGAGCGAAGGCAATGCCGTCTGGCTCGACCCCAAGAAGACCTCGCCGTTTGCGTTCTACCAGTTCTGGATGAACCTCCCGGACGAAGGGCTCGAGAAGTACCTCAAGGCGTACACGTTCATGCCGCTGCCTGAAATCGACGCGCTCATGGAGAAGCACCGTGCTAATCCTGGCGCGCGCGAGGCGCAGGAGACCTTGGCGCGCCTCGCGACCGAGCTCGTGCACGGCCCGGCTGCGGTCGCGCAGGCGGCAGCAGCGACCGACGCGCTCTTCGGCACGACCGACTTCGCTTCGCTCTCGCGCGACGCGCGCGCCGTCGCACTCGCTGAAGCGCCGAAAGTGGAGGTGCTTAAGGCTAACGTCTCCGACGGTATCTCGCTCTCTGAGTGCCTGGTCACGGGAGGCCTCGCGCAATCGAAGTCCGAGGCTCGACGTCTCATCGAAGGGAAAGCCATCAAACTCGCGGGACTCACCATCGAGAATCCCGACCAGAAGGTCTACCTCGGCGACTTCAAGGACGGTCATGCGCTCGTGCGGAAAGGGAAGCAGGGCGTGCTCGTCCTCGTTTTGAAATAACGACCTATTTCCGGTATACTGCCGGAACCCGCGTCGGTGGTAGAGTGGTCAATTACAACAGGCTGTAAACCTGTCGGACATAGTCCTACGTTGGTTCGAATCCAACCCGGCGCACCAAAGAGACG
>JAKAMK010000044.1 GCA_021812925.1 bacterium
AATGTCCTTTAGTTATGCGATATCGAGCGAGACCGGGCAGTGGTCGCTGCCCATGATTTCCGGGTGGATGTTGGCGCCCTTCAAATGTTTCTTCAACTTGTCGCTTGCGAAGATGTAATCAATACGCCAGCCGACGTTGCGCTCGCGGGCCTTCTGCCAGTGGCTCCACCACGTGTATTTCTCAGGTTCGTCCGGATGGAAATGGCGGAATGTATCGACAAAGCCTGCTTCTTCCATCTTGTCTACGCCTCCCCGTTCCTCTTTGGTATAGCCATGCTCTCCTTCGTTTTGCTTCGGGTGCGCAAGGTCGATGGGGCAGTGGGCAACGTTCAAATCACCACAGAAAACAACTGGTTTTTCAGCCTTGAGCTGCTCCATATACTCGAGAAATGCAGGGTCCCACTGCTTGTGGCGGAGGGGAAGGCGGGACAGGTCACCCTTCGAATTCGGGGTATAGACGGATACCACCCAGAGTTTCCCCGTGTCGAGGGCAATGACGCGGCCCTCTTCGTTCAGGTCGCCGTACCCGTCGTCATCGAGCTTGTATTTCTTCGCGATGTCCTTTGGAATCCCATAAAGGACATTCTGGGGCGTCTGCTTGCTGAAAATGGCTACGCCACTGTAGCCCTTCTTGTTCGTGGCTGAATTCCAGTACTCCTCGTAGTCGGGGAGGTCGATGGGGGACTGGCTCTTATCGGCCTTGGTTTCCTGGAGGCAGAGGATATCCGGTTTCAGTTTCTTCAGCATTGGCGCGAACTCGCCTTTCCGGTCCACGGCCCGGATGCCATTTACATTCCACGAGACGATTCTCATGCAACCGATGGTAGCACGAGCGCGTTTCTTTATAGTGGAGCGCTACGAGAGAGGTATTGAGATGGCGCAAAGAAGGATTGGCAGAAAGCGCCTTTGTAAAATGCTCGGCATACCGTATCGGCGCAAGCTACGGCCGTATCAACGAGACAAGGCGCGCGAGGTCGAGCAACTGCTCGTTGCTATGCGCATTGAGCTCGGTATGAGCGACTGGGACGTCTTGCGTGCGGTAGGTATCAAGCCGCCGTTCTGTCGGTACCTGAACCGGCTGTATTGTATGCCGAAGCGAGTTCTCGTGTTCTGCCGAGAGGCGCTCGCGCCTGACTCTGGATTCCGAAAACGTGCGGCAGGAAAGTGACCTGCCGCACGAAAACTCCGTCGCAAGGCGGAGTTTGTCCGTTGGCAGATTATTTTACGGACGCTTTCCAAAAGGTCTCGAAGAATTGCTGGTGACTACCAAGTTGCATGGCGATCTGTTTCATGCTCGGCGTGCTCTTTTTCGCTATCGGTAGGGATGCGAAGGAAAGCGGGCATAAGGGCATTCCGATTCGGTAGTTTAAACCCCTCGCTGCCATGACAGCGAGGGGTTTCTGTTTGAACAGGGGAGCGATGGCTAGAGACTTATAGGAATCTCGAACAAACAACGATTAATGCCGCGCACTTCATTGATGACTCGATTCGTGAGTTCCTTGTGAAGTTTTGTGTCACAGGCGGAGGTGTCGAGTGGGCGGATGATGAGCCCAAATTCATGCGTCCGCGCGTCTCCCATGACTCCTGTAGAACGTGCCGCAATCGCAACGATGGAAAACGAGCACCCGCTCGCGTCCAAGATGTGTTGTGCCGCTGTAACAATGTGCCGTTCGTCTTCTGGCGATAGGTCGAGCAACTCCATCGAAGTCCTCCTTTTCTGCTTGAACCATAGCAGCCGAGAGCTATGCATGCCAGGTTACTTCGAGCGCGAGTGAAAGCGCTTGTGGGCCCGACACACGCGGACGTGTGAACGGGCAGACCTCGCTTCACTTCGAGCGGGAGCTAGTGGTTCCGCATTTTGCAACACGCTTGGTTTACCGTGCGTAGTACTTGGTATACGCTATGAGCATGACTGACTTCATCCGCCGCATTTTCGGCTCGTCTTCGGGCGAGCAGGTTCAGCGAACACAGCGCCCAGACATGGACGCAGTGATGCGTCGCGTGGATAGCCAGATTGGAGAGGCGGTTCGTCGTCTTGGCGAGCGCTAACCGTGCTATATCTCGGGGAACAAGACCTCGATACCGTTTTCGCGTACGTTGCGGACCGGTACGGGAGACAAGAGGAAGTCCCGCATTACCGCGCGCACAAGGAAGGTGTCGAGAAATTTCTCGGCGTATTGCAGCACGTGCAGTCCGATACGTACTACCCGACTCTGCTCGACAAGGCGACGTACTTACTTGTCTCGGTAAATAAAGGGCACTTCTTTTCGAACGGCAACAAGCGGCTTGCACTGGTCACGATGACCACCTTTCTTGCGATCAATGACTGCGACTTGCAGAAGATACCAAAGGACGAGTACCGGGAACTTCTTAAGAAACTCTTCCCAGAGTATCCGGAGTGCATGGATTTCGAGCAGTTCTCATCGACCGACTTTGCCACCTACAATCTCTCCATAATTATTGCTGACAGTGGAACGTACAGCATCACCTTCGATGCACTCAAGGAACGCGTGAGGGCTTTCCTTGCAGAAGCGCTTGCGTAGCATCTACATGCTGCGAGAATGAAAGCGCTTGTGGACCTCGCGCAGGTGGGCGTCGGTCACGTGCGTGTAGATCTGCGTGGTGTTGATGGACGCGTGGCCGAGGAGTTGCTGGACCGAGCGGATGTCGGCACCATTCGAGAGAAGGTCGGTAGCAAAAGAGTGGCGCAGGACGTGCGGCGTGACCTTCTTCGTGATGCCGGCCATGGCGGCGTACTTCTTGATATGGCGCTGGATGTCGCGGGGCGTGATGCGGTGGAGGTGCTTGGGGCGGCCGTCAACGAAGAGCGCCTCCTCCATGTCTTTGCGTGCCTTGAGGTAGTCGCGGACGGCAGCTTTCGCCGAGTCAGAGAGGAAGACGACGCGCACTTTCTCGCCTTTTCCGCGCACTGAGAGGTCGTCGCGCGAGAGGTCGAGGTCGCTATCGAGGCCGCACAGCTCGGAAACGCGTAGACCCGTGGAGAAAAGGAGTTCGAGAATGGCTTTATCGCGCAAATAGGCAAGGCGTTTCCAGTCGTCTTTCTCCTTCGCAAAGGCTTCCTTTGGCGCATTCATGAGACGAGAGAGTTCAGAAGGGGAGATGAGGTCCAAATGGCGCTCCGGGAGCTTCGCGAGCTCGATTCGTTCGGGAGAGATGCATTCAATGCCGCGTTTGCGCAGGAATTTGAGGAAGGCACGGAGCGCAATCATGTAGTAGTTCTGGGTGCGGCGCTTCATCGTCCCGCTGCCGGCATTGCCTGCGCGTTGAGCGCTCCCGGCGCCCGGCTGACGATTGAGCCACAGGCGAAATTCGCGCACATTCTGCTCGGAAATATCGGTCGTTTTCTTGATGCCCATCTGCGCAAAGTAGCGGGTGAGGTAGCGGTCGTAATTCTCGACCGTCTTCACGGCGCGACCGCGCTCTATCTCTATGTATTCGAGAAACTGGCGTTTTGCGGCTTCGGCGCTTGCCCCGTTAGAAGTTTCTGCCATATCTTTTGATTATCGCGCGGGGAGCCGCAAGGCGTACTCGCCCATGCAGGCTCGTTTCGGCGCGGCCTCCCGTTGAACTTCTAATGGGGTCCATAGGGTAGAGGATACCACTACCGTTTTGCGCACATTCCGCTTCTTAGAGCGGTATGGTACCGTCCGTCCAGACCCATGAGGAGGCAAGGTGCTATGGCTAACGAGAATGTTCCTCCTGAACGCGGTGAAGAAGAAGAACTACCATCCCGCCGGTCAGGCTACACCCGGGAAGCGCAGATTAGCGGTCGTACGGTGTATGTGCGCACCGGAGAATATCCAGACGGGAGGCTTGGTGAAATCTTCCTGGATACGCAAAAGGAAGGCTCAAGCTTCCGAAGTCTGCTGCAGAGCTTTGCGACAGCAGTATCTATCGGTCTGCAGTACGGAGCGCCGCTCGAAGCGTTCGTGGAAGCATTCACTTTCACCCGGTTTGAACCTGCCGGGGTGGTGCATGGCCATGAGCGTATCAAGAATGCGACCAGTCTCCTTGATTATGTCTTCAGGGAGCTCGGGATCGAGTATCTTAAGATGGACGAACTGGCGCATGTGACATTGCCGCAGGATACGGAAGGGGGAGAAAGGGCATCCGTAACGCCGATCCGTCTTGTCACGCCTCAGCCTGAAGCAACTGAAGACGAGGAGGACTGATTCTTTTCCTCTGAGGAAAGGCCGACGGTAGTCGGCCTTTCAAATTTGGACACCCTTGCGCTATTTATCAAGGTGTGGTAAGGTTCCCGGTACATGCTTACCACTAAGAAAAAGACCGCGGTAATCAAGGATTCTGCGCGCCACGACACGGACACCGGCTCTCCGGAGGTCCAGGTTGCCCTGCTCTCGAAGCAGATCGATGAGCTGGCGAAGCACTTGAAGAAGAATCCGAAGGATTTCCATTCCCGCCGCGGTCTCCTGCAGATGGTGGCGGACCGCCGCTCGCACCTGCGCTACTTGGAGACGAACGACAAGCGCAAGTACAACGCGCTTATCAAGAAGCTCGGCCTCAAGAAGTAGGCCGGTTAAAATCTCCGTCTGCGGCGTTGCGAGCTCCGAGTCTCGCTCACCGTACCTCTAGTACGGCTCACTGCGATTCTCGCTCGCGCCTTGCATACGAAGATTTTTCCGCGGCCTCGGGAAGTTTTAGAGTGGTATCATGGGTCTGCGGTTTTCGCCGCGAGATTTTAATAGAATTTTGAGCACCAGGACCGTTTCGGTCATGTGCTCTCAGTACGAATAGTTTATTTATGGCAGTTATCAAACATCCGGCCCAGCGTGTGGGCGTATTCATTGACACGCAGAACCTCTATCACAGCGCGAAGCACCTCTACAAGGCGCGCGTGAACTTCTCGAAGATCCTCGAGGAGGCCGTGGGCGGACGTATCCTCGTCCGCGCCATCGCCTACGTCATCAAGACGGAAGCGGGGGACGAGAAGAACTTCTTCGACGCGCTCACCAAGATGGGCATCGAGACGAAAGTGAAGGACCTCCAGATCTTCGCCGATGGCGCGAAGAAGGCCGACTGGGACGTCGGGCTCGCGATCGACGCGGTGAAGCTCGCGCCGAAGCTCGACACGGTCGTCCTCGTCACCGGTGACGGCGACTTCGTCCCGCTCATCGAGTACCTCGACCTGAACGAAGGGTGCCAGGTGGAAGTCATCTCATTCGGGAAGTCTTCCTCGGGCAAGCTGAAGGAGGCAGCGCACGCGTTCACCGACATGTGCGAAGACCCGAAGAAGTACACGATACGCGCGCGCTAGTCGCGCGGAAGAGACGCTTGAACGCCCGCTGTCACTTGCCGTGACAGCGGGCGTTCGCGTATCCGTTACGCGTAGAAAAGGACACGTGTGCCTGCGTCGAGTCTCGCCGGACCTTCGGGCGCACCGAGAGACCAGACTCCCGGGCGCACCCGCGCGAGCCGTACGAGCTGGCCGGACGCTTCCTTGTCGAGCGAGAAGCATGCGTTCGCATACTCGCCGCATTCCGATAAGAAGCGTTCTTTGCCGGCGACGTGCTGGCGGAACAGGTCTTGCACGTGCCCGAGCAAGACCAGACGATTCGCTTGTGCGAGTTTCGCGAACACGTCTCTCGCATAGGCACTCGCGACAAGTTCGTTTATCGACAGGTTCCGTGCGACGCCCGGCTCCTGTTTCAGGTTGTTGAAGTGGCGGTTGAAGTTCCGTGAACGCTCTACGACGGCCCCGTGCGCGGTGAAGCCAGCGTTCTTGTTCAGTCGGAACCCATCGTTTGCACTTACCTCGAAGACGCCGAGGCGGTTGAAAGTGACCACGCTCATGATTGATTCCCTCACAGGGTTAGTGTGAACCCGGCGCCATCCTCTCACAGATAGCCCGAATCGTCCACGCGTGTTCATTAGAGCGGTATTTCCTGCGTGCGATGCGTTACACTAAAGCGAAATGGCAGAGGCACCAACACCGAACGATACGACTGCGGCCGACGCGAGTGCAGCAACGAGTGATGCGGCAGCGGCGGAGAAGCCGAAGGAGCAATACATCCGCACGTTCGCGGCGGATATGGAAACGGTCAAGGCAGGGAAGCGCCCTGATCTGAAGCCGTATAAGGCAGGAGCTTCACCCGCGCTCGATACGTCCGTCGCTCCTTCTCCGGCGGTCGAAAGCGCTCCTGCTCCCGCTCCCGTTCCTGCACCGATCGCAGAAGCTCCCGAGATAGAGGTTCCCGAAGTCGCCGCCGCTGAAGATACGCTCGTCCCGCAAGCACCTGCGGCGCGAGAGGAGGTGACGGATGCTATAGAGCCATCGAGTGGATCGGTCGAGGAGGATATCGCGAACCTGAAGCAGAGACTCGCTGCACAAGCGGAGATGCCTGCCATGACGACGCCGGAGGAACGGCTTATCGCCGGCTCTTCCTTGCCTCCGGTACCCGAAGCGCCTCTGCCCTCGGCCGCACCCGAGGTGCCGCCGAGCGCCCCTCCTCCGGAACGCGGCCCGGCTCCGCTTCACACCTACAGCGAAGATTTCGTCACGCATGCCGAAGATACGCACGCTTCCGCGGCGACGGTGCTTGCCGCAGAGCAGGATGCGGGACGCATACCGCGTGCGGAGCAGCCGCATACTAGCGGCAGTAACGCGCTCTACATCATCGCCGGCATCGTGCTCCTGCTCGCAGGAGCGGGGGGCGCGTACTGGGGGTACCTGCAATACCAGAAACGGCCGGTCCCGGTCGTCATCGCGCCGACCGT
>JAKAMK010000045.1 GCA_021812925.1 bacterium
CCGCGGTTCGTACCCCATGCTTCTTCGCGAATGCCGCGGCATCGCGGCGGACGCGGGGAGCCCGTGGATCGGTGGTGTATGCCATGCCTGGAAGGGTTAGGTGTTTCCAAGGTATTGAACCATTACGAAACTGTTGACGCTGCATATCTTTTGTGTTATCAATGAGCCCTAGATGCCTACTTGAAAATCCTGTTCAGTTCAGGATTCCAACCAACGGAGGGAAGCATCATGAATGGAAATGACATGGCGAAGCTCAAGGCTCTCGCCGAGGAGTACCTGGAATTCATTGACCAGTTCTCCGGCATGTTCGTACGGCGCGAGGAGGCACTCCTCCTCGTGAAGTACGCATTGCTTATCCGCCAGCACCTACTCTACTTCGGGCCTCCGGGCACGAGTAAGACGGCGCTGTGCGACACCATCTATTCAGCTATCACGGATACCCAGAAGTTCTCGACGGAATTGACGGCGTTCATGACCGAGACGAACATCTTCGGCCCCTACGACGTCAAGGTCCTGCGCGAACAAGGAAGCATGATCCACCGGACACGGGGCATGCTGCCGGAAGCGGAATTCGCGCGACTTGGCGAGCTACTCGATGCAAACCCGCAGACACTGCGGTCGCTCCTTGGCGCCATGAATGAGCGCCGCATGATGCGTGGCGAACAGCAGCTCCAGCTGCCGCTCAAAACCGTCTACTGCGACACGAACAAGGACCCCGGCGAATACATCCGTCGGAATCCAGACTCGTTCGCCGTGCTCGACCGCATCCTCTTCATCGGCCAGCTCGGGTACCTATCCGACGCCGGCGACGTAAAGGAGATGGTCGTGCGCTTCCAGCGCGGGAAAACGACCCAGGTGAAGAAGACGATCTCGGCGAGCGTCATCGACGCACTATCACGGTTCATCGTGCTCCCGCCCGGCCTCATCACCGACGAGACCATCATGGACACCTACGCGGAAGCCGTCGCCGAGTACCGCAAGCAGCGGCAAAAGATGTCGGAGGAGGATAAGAAGCAATTCATTCTTCCCGAAATCTCCGATCGCCGCGTCTGCTACGCGAGCCAGCTGCTCGAAGCCGAAGCGATCCTCGACGGCCGTACCGAAGCGCGTATCGACGACCTGCAAGCCGCCGGCATCGTGCTCTGCACGAGCCCCGCGGAACATGCGCTCTGGGACAAGATTGCGGAAACGCACGTACAAGTCCACAAACAGAACGAAAAAGCGCAGACGTCGACCGCTCAAGGACTCGCCATCAAGGGGATTCTCGATCAGCTGCATCAGAAGGTGCTGCAGGCGCCGGCAAACACTCCCGCAAAGGAGGTCGGCCATACCCTGCAGGTGCTTTCGAAGCAGCTCGCATCCATCTCGCCCAACGACCCTGCAGTGCAGAAACTGCAGGAAGGGGCGAAGACCGAGTTCGCGGAAGCTCTGGAATCCGTGCAGAAGCGTGTCCTTGCCGAAAGCGGGGTCACGAAACTGCACTTCAGCTGAACAGGAGGGGTGCCGCAGCGATGCGCCACCCCATTCTGCCCTACCCGGGCAGACAGTATTGGGGAGCTAACGCGTTTGGCTCCCCTCTCTGTCTGAACGACCGAATGCTCATTGAGATCTGAAAGGAGGGACCCGATGGATCCATTCACGTTAGGACTGCTCGGTTTAAGCGCGGCAGCCGCTGCGCTTGCGACCGCACTCTGGTATCTACTCCGGAGGCGGCGCGAGAAGCAGCAACAACCGTCCCAAGCACCGAACGCCCACCGCGGGACGGATCCTCAACAAGAGGGACGTCCCGGAGCCAAGTCAGGCGGCACTCGTACCGCGCCGCAACCAGTGGCGCGGCAGCGTACCGCTGCAGCAATCGATGAAATTGTGGGCAGACTTACCTTTGCATCCGGATTCGCCAAGATGAAGGACGTGAAGGTGGGCGAAACGCTCGTGCCGTCGCACATTCCGTCGGATGAAATACACATCCGGCCGATCCGCGACGTTAGCGAGATCGCCCAGGTACCGGTAGACTCGCTCGTGCTCGACGACGACCGATTCTTTGTCGGTCTCGCCGCGCAGAACCTGCCGGTGCTCGAGTACCAAAAGCGCGTCGACGTGACCGAAGCGGTCGCTGAGGTGCCGCGCAAGGTGCTCGTTCTCGTCATTGACCGATCTGGCTCCATGAAAGAACGCGGCCGTGACGAATGGGCGCAGGGCTTCTGCGATGCCGCCATTCGGAAAGCGGTTCGCGAGAAAGCCGAGGTCGCGCTCCTGGCATTCGACGAACGCCCGCGGCACTGGGAGACCGCGAAAGACGAGGCGGCATGCGACCAGCTCCGCGGGAAGCTGCCGCGCCTTCTCGCTCCAGACGGCGGGACGAACGTCTCCGCTGCGCTCGATACGACGCTCGAATTCCTGAACGATCCATCGTTCAGTGAACGGAAAATCGAGCTCGTTACCGACGGTGTCGATATCGAGCTTGACGTGCGCCACTACCGTAAACGTCTCGCCGACATCGGCGCGACACTCGACACAGTGTGCCTCGCGGAAGAAAATGCATCGCTCCATGCATTGTCGACGCACTACGAGATGCTATACGACTGATGCTCTTTGGCCTCGGAACCGACTTGGTTCCGAGGCTTTTGTGTACGAACGTGTGTAGCATTTTTTGCGTCTGCGTCGTTGTCATTGAAGGCGTGGGGAAATAGTTCCCGCCACGTTCAGACTGTTGGCGTTTTGTGAACGTTCTGGCGGCAATCTGCTTGGGCGTGCCTACTGGCTTTGGCGGTAAAGCCGCGCAACCAACTCATTGACTTTCTTATCGCACGCTCGTGTACCCGCCCGGGAGGCCGTGCTTCGTGAGGACGATCTGCCAGAGCTGTGCATCGCGCGCGCGGAAGACCGCGGCGCAGATGAGGAGGTAGTACTTCCACATGCGGTAGAACCGCTCGCCGTAGCGCTCCTTCAACGTGGGCCACGCATAGTCGAAATTCGCGAACCACGCCATAAGCGTCTTGTCGTAATCCGGGCCGAAGTTGTGCCAGTCCTCCATCACGAAGAGCTTCTCGATACCTTTCCCTACCTGCGCGATAGACGGCAGCATGCCGTTCGGGAAGATGTACTTGTCGAGCCAGGCATCACCGGTGCGCACCGAGAAATTGCCGCCGATGGTGTGGAGGAGGAAGATGCCGCCATCCTTGAGGCAGCGGTGCGCCATCTCGAAGTAGCTCCGGTAGTTCTTGTAGCCGACGTGCTCGAACATGCCTATCGATATGATGTGGTCGAACTGCTCCATGACCTCGCGGTAGTCCTGGACGCGAATCTCGATCGGCAGACCGGCACATTGCGCACGCGCGAACTTTGCCTGTTCTTCCGAGACCGTGATGCCGACGCCCGAGACGCCGTACTTCTCCGCCGCGAACTTCAGGAACCCGCCCCACCCGCAGCCGATATCGAGGATGTGGTCGCCCTGCTTCAACCCAACTTTGCGGCAGATGAGGTCGAGCTTCGCTTCCTGCGCCTCGTCGAGGTCTGCGGCCGGAGCGGTCGGCGAGCTCCAGTACCCGCAGGTATATATCATGCGCGTATCGAGCATCGCCTCGTAGAGGTCGTTGCCGAGGTCATAGTGCTCTTCGCCCACCTGGAATGCGCGGCTCCGCGATTGGCGGTTCGAGACAAGCGCCTTCAGGACCGCCCAGGCGAACGACCAGGAGAGCTTTACCTCCTGCTCGAGGTTCGCGCGCATGATGCGCGTCAGGGTCTCGTCGGGATTCTCCGCATCCCACCAGCCATCCATGTAGCTCTCGCCGAGGCCGAGGGACCCCTGCGCGAGAATGCGGGCGAACACGCGGTCGTCGTGGACGATGATGTCCCACGGGCGCACAGTTGTCCCTAGTGCATCCGAGGGACCGTTCACCTTCACGTCTGCCTTCGCGAGGAGGCTCTCTACGACCGAGCGAGCATTTGCCATAGGAAAAACCTAACGCCGCTTTTGCCGATTGTCCAGCGATGCAAAACGCGGCCGGCAGAGCCGGCCGCGTTTTGCCCGCCCTATTGGACTCGCTTCGCCTTCGCGCGCTCCTGCTCGGTAAGCTGCTGCTTCCTGAGTCGCACGCTGTGCGGCGTTATCTCGAGGTACTCGTCGTCCGCCATAGTCTCGAGCCCACGCTCGATGGAGAGCGGCGTGACCGGCACGAGGTCGATTGCCTCGTCGGTGCCGGAGGCGCGCACGTTCGTGAGGTTCTTGTTCTTCGTCGGATTCACCATCATCTCCTCGCCCTTTGAGGTGTTGCCGATAACCATGCCCTCGTACACCTCGGTCGCCGGCGTGATGTAGAGCTGGCCGCGGTCCTGCAGGTTCCAGAGCGAGTAGCCGAGCGCCTTCCCGGTCGCCATCGAAATCATCGAGCCGACCTGGCGCTTCCGTATCTCGCCCGTGTAGTACGGCTTGAAGCCGACGAAACGCGAGGAGAGGATGCCCTCGCCCTTCGTGTCGATGATGAATTGGTTCTTGTATCCCAAGAGTCCGCGCGTTGGACCGAGGAGCGTGATGCGCACGCCGCCGCCCTCTATCTTCATGTCCTGCAGCTGGAATCCGCGCTGGCCGAGCTTCTCGATGATGGCACCTTGGAACTCCGAGGGCGTGTCGATGACCGCCTCCTCGTACGGCTCGAGCTTCTCTCCGTTCTCCTCGTGCGTAATGACCTCCGGCTGGGAAACCTGCAGCTCGTAGCCCTCGCGACGCATCTGCTCGAGGAGCACCGCGATGTGGAGCTCGCCGCGGCCGGAGACCGCGAAGGTGTCGCTCTGCGAGAAATCGACGCGCAGGCCGACGTTCACCTCGAGCTCTTTCTCGAGGCGTTCGCGTATCTGGCGGCTCGTCACGAACTTCCCCTCGCGGCCGGCAAACGGCGAATTGTTCACGAGGAAATTCAGCTTGATGGTCGGCTCGTCGACCGCGATAGCCGGCAGGGGCGTCGTGCCCACGTCGGTCGTGATGGTCTCGCCGATGAAAATGTCCGGGAGGCCGGCGATGAGCGCGATGTCGCCCGCGGTCGCCGCGTCGGTCTCCACGCGCTCGAGTCCTCTGAATGTAAATACTTTGGTCGTGCGGCCGGTACGCGAGGAGCCGTCCGGCTTCTTTACCGTGACGACCTGGTTCGGCTTGATCGTGCCATCGTACACGCGCACCACCGCCATGCGGCCGAGGAAGTTGTCGTAGGCCAGATTGAACGGTTGCGCGATTAGGGCGCTGTCGGCCGAGTGACCCTCGTTCGCGGGCGGCACCTTCTCGAGCACGGTATCGAGAAGCGCGGAGAGGTCGCGCGCAGAACCGCCCTCGCTCGGCATGTCGGCAAGCGTCTTCGCGGCAACGCCGTCGCGCCCGATAGCGTACACGACCTTGAAATCGCTCTGCGCGTCCGTGGCGCCGAGTTCGAGGAAGAGCTCGAGGACCTGCTCCTCCGCACGCGCGGGGTCCGCGGCAGGCTTATCTATCTTATTGAGGACGACGATCGGCTGGAAGCCGAGCTCGAGAGACTTCTTCAGGACGAAGCGCGTCTGCGGCATCGGGCCCTCAGCCGCGTCCACGATGAGGAGCACGTCGTCGATAGAGCGCAGCACGCGCTCGACCTCGCTTCCGAAGTCCGCGTGCCCCGGCGTGTCGACGATGTTTATCTTCGTCCCCTTGTATTCCACGGACGCGTTCTTCGCGTAGATGGTGATGCCGCGCTCCTGCTCGATCTTGTTCGAGTCCATCGACTCGGCCGTGATGCCACACTGCTTCAAGATGGCGTCGGTAAGCGTCGTCTTCCCGTGGTCCACATGGGCAATGATTGCGATATTCCTAATTTCCATAGCGGTTCAAAATGTAAGCGATGCCTGCCCCGTAGCAAAACGAGGCTTTGCGAGTTTCTGGTACGGGGTTTCGAATTTCCATAAAAAATAATGCGCCACCGAGCCTAGGCCGGGCGGCCGATACGGTAACCGTACAATATATTTCGTATTACCGCAATAAAACGCGCGGAGTCCCTCGGGACCCCGCGCAAAGTGCTGCCGACACGCTCGTCAGACGAGGTGGCGGACCCGGAGGCCATAGGACCAGAGGAGTACCTTGGCCGCGTCGATCGCTTTCTGCGCTTCGACGGGCGAGAACGCCTTCCTGATCGCGGCTCCGGTTATTTTCCCGGCGTTCGCGAGGTCCGCGATGGTGCGGACCTCCCATTCGCGACACAGGTGAGAGAGCGCAAGCTCGGCGTCACCTTTTATCTGTTCGCGGTTCGCCAGTATCGCCTGCGCGATCGTGGGCGAACCCTGCCCTGCGTAGCGTGCCGTGGCGCACGTCATCGTGCTTCCTCCCTATCTGAGCACGCTATACGATGCCACCGGAGGTGGCGCGCGTCAAGCGTTACGGCACGAACTGGAAACTCTGCGCGATCTGGTCGAGCGCGCTCGCGACCTTCGGCTCGTCGAACGCCTGGACCGCGCCCTTCGGGTAGTTCTCGAGGACGCCGTAGTGAACCGTGTACTCGATTGCGTAGCACTGGTTGTCCTTCACGAGCCGGTAGCTCGTTGTGTCGTAACGGTTCCCGGCGCCCGCGCCGTAGAACGCGAGCCTTGTGTACGTCTGCCCGCCAAAGGACGCGGTCGTGGTCGCCATCGAGCCGTTCAGATTCTCGAGACAGGTCG
>JAKAMK010000046.1 GCA_021812925.1 bacterium
TTCTCGTACGGGTCGCCGTCCTGGAGCGAGAGCGCGTGCGGCACCGAGACGCCGAGCCACGTCGCGAGCATCGTCGGGAAGAGCATGTAGGTCATCATGGTCCAGATGGCGTCGAAACGGAGCTCCCGGTGGAGCGCGCGCGCTTTCAAAGCCGCAAGCGGGACGAAGAGGATTTTCGAGAGGTACACGCCGCCGAACCCGATGCGGTGCACGTGCGTATGGCCGAGAAGCTCGTCGCGCGGCATCGTCTTATCGAAGTGGAGCGTGATGAGGTGGAACTCGATGTCTTCGGGCGCGATGCGGTCGGTCGTGTCCTTGATTGCCGTCTCCGCCCCCGACACGTGGCTCGGGTAGTAGGCAAGCGAGAAAATTAACACTCGTTTAGCCATGCTTCTCTCGTTTAGCCTCCTCGATGTAGTCCTTCAGGTGGTGCCGCTGCTGCCAGCCGAGCGCCTCGATCTTCGACGTGTCGTCGGCGCCCGCAGAGCGGGACATCTTCGTCTGCGGATGCATCTCGATAGGACCGCCGAACATTTCCGCGACTTCGAGAATTGAGTGCACATCCTTCGAGCTTATCTGGAAGCCGTCGCCTGCGCCCTTCTCCCCGGCGAGGATGATGCCCTCGACCGTGTCGAGCGCATGCGTGAAGGCGCGCGTCTGCGTGCCCGGCGCGTTCACCCGGTGCGGCCTGCCCGCGAGGAAATTCTGGCGGAATGTCTCGATAAGCGTGCCATGCGAGCCCCACGCGCGCTCGCGCGGTCCGTAGACGTTATAAAAATAGACGATGGCGTACGGCAGGCCGTACCAGCGGCCGTAATTCTCGATGAGGCCCGCGTTCGTCGCCTTTGCCCAGGTGTAGGGCGTGAGATCTTTTCCCGGCGTGCCGTCCGCCGCTTTCGTGACGGGCAGCTTCGTCGAGCTCGCAGCATACACGAGCTTGCTGCCCTTTTTCCGCCAGAATTCGAGCACGGCGGCCGTGCCGGTGATGCTCATGTCCCAGACGAGTTCCGGTTCATCGATGCTCGTATGCACGCGCGAGTACTCGCCGAGGTGGTAGATGACGTCCGGCGTCTCGGGCACGAGCGCAGCGATGTCTTTCGTGTGCCCCTCGCGGTACTCGACGCCTGCCACGTGATTGTCACGGCTACCCGTGAAGTAGTTGTCGAGCGAGATGACCCGGTGACCGTCTGCGACGAGCCGCTCGCAGAGGTGCGAGCCGATGAACCCGGCTCCGCCCGTCACAAGCATGAGTTTCTGGTCTGTCATATTGGTATAGAGACTAATACGAAAACCTGCCCACCGCGAGCCCTCCATTTTGGGGAAGTCCGACTTTCCCAATTGTCCACAGGCTCCGGAAACTTGCGATTGCATCCCCGGCCTGCCCGTGAGTTGGGAAAGTCGGACTTTCCCAACTTGCGACGAACCGCGGTGAACCCCTGTGGACAATTGTGGAAGTCAGACTTCCACAATTGTCCACAGGCTGAGAAGCGAGGCCGTTGCAAAGCGGGTCTGGCCACGAGTTGTGAAGGTCTGACCTTCACAGCGCGGCGATTAGAGGATGAGGAAGGCGCCGCCGGCGACCGTGAGGATGCCGAGGAAGCCGTAGGTCCAGGGCGAGTGCAGGAGGCCTTTCGCGATACCCGGCGACACTGCAGCAACCGCGTCGGCCGAGAGCGCGGCGTCGGGCACCGCAGGGGCCGAGGTGGTCGCAGATAGCGCCCCCGCCGCGGCGGGAGCTTCCGGCGCGGCGGGGGCCGTTACTGCTGGATTTTCATGTGCGGTGCTTACGCTGCCAACCGTACTCACTCCTCCCTGCACTTTCTGAGAACCAGCGGACGGCGCCTGAGGTTGCGCGAAGCGCGCCGCGAGGATGCCGTCCGGGTACTCGAGCGTGATGTCGTACGCGACTGGCAGCGACGTGACCGTCCACGGGAAGAGTGCGCTCGCGTTCGGCAGGATGCGCGTACCAGAGGGAAACCGGAAGTAGCCGCCACCGGCCGCCATGCGCCAACCCGAAAGGTCGAGCTCGGTCGATGTCGCGTTCCGGAGCACGATGCCGTCGCCCGTCACGGCGGCGACCGAGACTGCGGCCTCGCTCACGGTCACGGCAAGCTCCGCGGACGCGGTTGCCGCGCCATCAGTCGCCGTGACCGTGACGAGGTACGTGCCCGGATAGTGATACGTCTTCGTCGCCGCGCTCCCCTGCCCTGAGGAACCGTCGCCGAAGCTCCAGGCAAGCGAGGCGTTCCCATCCTCCGCGCCGCTCCCGCTATGCGCGGTCGCGGTAAAGGTTGACGGCACCTCAACGAGCGCGCTCGTGCTGCCGCCGAGCGCGACCGAGAGCGTCGACTGATTCGCAGCGACCACGGGCGGGTCTGCGGCGACGCTCGCGCTGCTGCTTGGCGCGGGAACCGCGCTCGGCGCCGCACTTGCGTCCCCCGCCGTGATGAACGGCTCTATCTGCGCAAACGTCGATGGACCGATGCCGCTCACGTTTTGAATGTCTGCGGTCGTCGCGAACGTACCGTACTGTGCGCGGTAGTCGACGATGGCTGCGGCTTTCGTCGGCCCGATGCCGGGGAGCGTGTCGAGGGTCGCCGCATCGGCCGTATTTATGTTTACGAGCGCCGCGTACGCGGCGCTCGGCGCGAGGAGCATGATGCCGATAGCGAGGAGGGCGAGCTGCGAGCGGAGTGCGAGCCCCGTTACAAGTCTCGCACGCCGCCAGCACCTCAGTAGCACGCGCGAGCCGCGCCTTTCGGAAAGGGTTGAACGAGTGGCATCAGCGATTTGTAACGGGGCGAGCATGGGAATCGTTACGTCTCGCCCTTCAGTACTTTGCGCAGGTGCTCTTCCGGCACCTCGTAGGGCTGCTTCGGTTCTTTTGCCGCGGCAACGGTCTCCGCGAGCGTGGGCGGTTTCGGCGCAACCGGAGGAGGCGGCGTGGCGGGCTGCGGGTTCGGTCGCGCCGGCTCCGCCGGCGCGGGGTCGGGCTTCGGCGGACGCGGCGCGGGCGACTGCTCGTGCCGCGAATCCTTCTGCGGCGGCCGTTCGCTACGCGCTGGCTGCGGCGATTGCGCCTGCTTCGGCGCCGGCACGACAGCGGGCGCCGCCGGCCCTGATTTCGCAAGCACGTCCGCGAGCGCGCCCTTGAGCGATTGCTCTCGGTTCGATTGCTTTTGCTCCTTCTCGACCGAGGTCTTCGCGGTCATGGTGCGGAGAATGGCCTTCAGGTCCTCCGGCGACTTACCGGGCGGCGGCTGGGACTGGCGCGGCTCCCGTCGTTCGCCGTTCGGCGCGCCGCCCGGGCCGCGGTCCTGGCCGCCGCTCTGCGGCCGCTTCCCGCCGCCCGACCCCCCTGGGAATCGCTTCGGAGGCGGCTCTGCCGGCTGCTCCCCCGCGGTCGAGGCGAGCTCCTCGTGCACGGCCGCTTCAATTGCGGCGCGCGGATTGCCGTACGTCGTACGCGAGGCCGTGATGACCTCCGCGCGGAAGTTCTCCTTCGGCGGCTCGATGGGCGGCAGGGTGACCGCCGAGAACGGCCGGCTGCCGATGCCGTCTATCATGAGCGTGAGGTAGATCTGCGCGAAGCCGAGGTTCACGAGGTCCTCTTTCGTGAACTCCGGGAAGAAGATGGTCTCGAGCACCTCGGCATCGAACGGTCCCACGCGGAACGCCACGGTCGTACCCACGTTGCCGAACACGGCCGCGCGCACCTCCTCTTCCATCTGCTCGACGTACTGGTGCGCGATGATGAGGTTCAGGTTGTACTTGCGCGCCTCGGAGAGTATTTCCGAGAACGTCTCGTTCGCGAAGTTTTGGAACTCGTCCACGTAGAAGTAGAACTTCGCGGTCTTCTTGAGTTCCGCGTTCGAGAGGTCCGCGCGGCTCATCGCGCCGAGGAAGATGCGCGTCGTGAGCATCGAGCCGAGGAGCCGCATGTTCACGTCGCCCACGCGCCCCTTCGAGAGGTTCACGAGGAGTATCTTCTTCTCGTCCATCATCTGCCGGATGTCGAACGACGACTTCGACTGGCCGATGATGTTCCTGATGAGCGGATTCGAGGTGAACTGGCCGATCTTGTTCTGGATGGCCGGCGTCGCTTCCTGCGTGTAGCGGTCGGTGTAGGTCGCGAACTCCTTCGTCCAGAAATCCTTCACGACGGGATCCTTGATGTTCTCGACCACCTTCTTGCGGTACGCCTTATCGGTGTACATGCGATTGACGCCGAGGAGCGTGGCGCCCGGGTACTCGAGGAGGGCGAGGAGGGTGTTCGTGAGAATGTACTCCATGCGCGCGCTCCACGCGTCCTGCCAGATTTTCTTGAAGGTGGCCATGAGGCCCGAGGTCACGAGGTGGCGCTTGTCGTACCCCACGTCCTCCATGACGTTAAAGGCGAGCGGCTGGTCGAGGTCGAACGGCGCGAAGTACACGACGTCCTTCACGCGCTCCTCGGGAATGAAGTCGAGGAGCTCCTCGACGAGACTGCCGTGCGGGTCGATGATGGCAAGGCCTTCGCCGTTCCGGATATCCTGGATCGCCATGTTCGCGAGGAGCGTCGACTTGCCCATGCCCGTCTTGCCGATGACGTACATGTGGCGCTCACGGTCCCTTGCCTTTATGCCGAACGGCACCTTCTTCCCGCGGCTGTCGGTCGCGGCGAAGTACGTCACCCGTTCGGGGTTGTGCATCGTGTTCAGTATACCGCACGCCTACCTGTCAGGAATCAGGTTTCAGGGATGAGGGGTCGAGTGAGAAGAACGCCCGGCGCATACGCGCCGGGCGTTCAAAACTGCACGCGCGGTGTCCTTTCAGATAGTCGACATGCCGTGCGGCGGTTCGGCAGCCGCAGCGAGCGGCTCGGGCTCGACCGGCACGGGATCCGCCACGGGAGGCGCAGCACTCTCCGCGCGCAGCGGCGCCGCAGCACGGGCGCTCTCTTTCGCGCGCATGAAAAAGCCGATACCGAGCACGCAGGCGCCGAAGATGACCTCGAGGAGCGAGCGGAATGCGACCGGGAGTCCCGAGAATGGAGCGAGCATGACGAGGATGCCGAGGAGGATGAGTGCGCTCGTGCGTGACATGGGTGAAGTATAGCAAATGCAGGTGTCAGGGGTTAGGTGTCGGGAGCCCGCCCGCATCCGCCCGCAGCTTCGCTGCGGGCGGACTGAAACCTGACCCCTAATCCCTGATCCCTACCCTCTCACCCCTGGTCCGATAATGACGACGAACTCCCCGCGCACCTCGTCCGCATGCGCCGCGAAGTACGCCGCGACCTCGGAGGCAGTACCGACGACCACCGATTCGTGAATCTTCGTCAGCTCGCGGCAGACCGCGACGCGGCGCGCGGGCTCGAGCACATCCGCAAGCGCAAGGAGCGCTTTCTCGACCCGGTGCGGCGATTCGTAGAACACGACCGCGCGCTCCTCCGCTGCGATCTCCCGAAACAGCGTCTGCCGCCCTTTCTTGTGCGGGAGGAATCCGAGGAAGACGAAGGACGCGGTCGGGAGCCCGGCGATAGAGAGCGCGGCGGTGAGCGCGGCGGGTCCCGGTATCGCCTCGATGCGCACGTGCCCGTTGAAGCGCTCGCGCACGAGTGCCACGAGCTCGAGACCCGGGTCGGAGATGCCGGGTGTACCGGCGTCCGTGACCAAGGCGATGCGCTTGCCGTCCGCGAGGAGCGCGAGCACGCGGTCGGCTGCGAGCTTCCCGCTGCGCGCGTGGTAGATGACGAGAGGCTTCTCCACTCCGTACCGGGAGAGAAGTTTCGCCGTGACCCGCGTATCCTCGCAGGCGATAGCATCTGCAGCCTTCAAGGTTTCCACCGCGCGCAGCGTGATGTCGCCCAGGTTGCCGATGGGTGTCGCGACGACGGAGAGGACTCCGGACTCGTTCATGCCGCCGACTCTAGCATATTTGACGCGACCCGTACGCCATGACAGGCTCTATACGGAGGCTCAACCGAACAAACATCGGAAGGAGGTGTTCCATGGAAGCCACCGTTCTGCGAGCGCCGTCGCTCGCCCATCACGAAAGAGCATTCGACGCGTGGTGCATTGCGCCCTGCCTCGACGTGCCGAACTGGTCGATGTTCGACCTGCACGGAACCGACGGCTGTGCTCGCAATCCGCATCTCGCGAGCGCGATCGGCGAAGCACTCGCCGCGCGTACCGTGCACCTCGCCTTCGGTCCATCCACCGCCGCAATGTGCGGCACGGTGGTCGAACAGGAGCGGTTCACCGACGCGGTACGCCTGCCGAACGGCATCGCGCTCCTACGGAACAGGCGCGTGCCGTCCGAGGGCACGTGGCTCGAACGTGCGGGCGAAGCCGTCACGCTCTCGAGCGCAGGCGAACTGCTTCTCGTCGCCGAGGGCGGCGGGCGCCTGCTCGTCGCGAACGCGGGGCTCGCCTCGCTCGTCGACAGCGTACTCGTCGACACGGGCGTCCCGAGTCGGCCGCACGAGAGCGTGGTGTTCGCTATCGCGGATGCGTTCCGCGGACATCGCGTGCCACTCGAGCACGTATCGCTCTCGGTACTCTTCAGCATCCCGCCCGAACACTGCCGCTTCTCGCTCGATATCGGCCCCTTTGCCGAGTTCCACAAGAAGCTGTACGCGTACGGGACGGACC
>JAKAMK010000047.1 GCA_021812925.1 bacterium
CTTGGAGTTTTCGACGGCGACCACGGCTATCGTGGGGCCGAACGGTTCAGGGAAGTCGAACGTGGCCGAGGCGTTCCGCTTCGCCTTGGGCGAGCAGTCGATGAAGTCGATGCGCGGCAAGCGCGCCGAGGACCTCATCTTTAACGGCTCGCACTCGGCACCGCGCGCGAATCGCGCCGCGGTCGCCATCGTCTTCGACAATACCAAGCGGACGTTCAAGATAGATTTCGACGAGGTCACGATAGAGCGCGCGGTGTTCCGCGACGGACAGAGCGAGTACTCGATAAACGGCTCGCGCGTGCGACTGCGCGACGTGGCGGAACTTCTCGCGGGCGCGAACATCGGCGAGACGGGGCACCACATCATCTCTCAGGGCGAGGCGGACCGCATCCTCCTCGCATCCGCGCGCGAGCGGCGTGCCATGCTCGAGGATGCGCTCGGCCTGAAGGCGTACGAGTTCAAGAAGCAGGAGGCCGAGAGGAAGCTCGAGAAGACCGAGGAGAACATCGCGCAGGTAAATTCCCTGCGAAGGGAATTGACGCCGCACCTGCGCTTCCTCGAGAAGCAGGTCGAGAAGCTCGAGCGCGCAGAGGAACTGCGCAAAGAACTCGTCGGCCTCGCGCAGACATACTTCGCGCTCGAGGACCGGTACCTCGACGACGAACGGCGGAACGCTGCGGAGCGTAGGGCGCGCGCCGCAGAGCGGCTCGCTGCGGCGGCTAGCGAGCTCGCTGAGATCGAGGAGCGCGCGACGACCGACGCGGAGGGAACCGCGCGGCTCGCTGCGGTACGGAGCGCCGAGCGCGAGGTTGAACAGGTGACCAGCGAGAAAGGCGCGCTTGCGCGCGAGCTCGGCCGTGTTGAGGGCGCTCTCGCCGCCGCGAAGGACCGGAGCGCGAAAGTCGCGCGCGAGCCGTACGCGAAGGTGCCGCGCGAGGACCTCACGGCGCTCGCCGAGGAGGCGCGCAGGCAGTCGGAAAGCGCGAAGGCACCCGAGGCGGCACTCGCCGCGCTCACGGCGCTCGTCACCGCCATAACAACGCTCGTCGGCCGGTACGTGGGCGGCTCCGACGACCTCCTTGCGGATGAGGAGCGCACGGTGTACGCGCTCGAGGAAGAGCGCGCGAAGCTCGTCGAAAAGGATGCTGCGCTCGCGAAGCGCCTCGAGGAGGCGCGCGCGAAGCTTGCACGCAGCCGCGAAGCGCTCACGGCGCACGACGAGACTGGCAAGGAGCTCCGTCGCCGCATCCTCGACCTCGCGCAGGCGAAAGCGCACGAAGAGGGTGAGGTCGCCTCGGCCGAGGCGCGCGAGCGCGAGCTCACGCTCCTCTCGGATTCGCTCGAGCGCGAGAAAGCCGAGGCGCTCGCCATCGCCGGCTCCGGTGCGGTCTCGTACGCGCCGCTTGAGTCGCTCCCGGCCGAGGACCGGAAGGCGCAGGAAGACCGGAAGCGCAGCCTCGAGCGCATGAAGATACGCCTCGAGGAATCCGGCGGCACGGGTGAGGATATCCGTCGCGAGCACAAGGAAGTCTCCGAACGCGAGACCTTCCTCGCGAAGGAGCTCGAGGACCTCGGTAACTCGGCTGCCGGTCTGCGGCAGCTCATCGACGACCTCGGCGCCGAGCTGGGTAAGCATTTCTCGGACGGTCTCGCGAAGGTGAACGCGTCGTTCAGCGAATACTTCGCGCTCATGTTCGGCGGCGGCTCCGCACGTCTCGCGCTCGAGGAGCCGGAGGACGATGACGAGGCTGAAGAAGGGGAGGAGGAGATGCTCGAGACGGACGACTCGGGGAAGCCGGAACAGAAGGCGGGCATCGAGATTGCGGTGAACCTGCCGAAGAAGAAGGTGCGCTCCCTGCTCCAGCTCTCGGGCGGCGAGCGAGCGCTCACCAGTATCGCGCTCATCTTTGCGATGTCCCAGGTGAATCCACCTCCGTTTTTGATACTCGACGAAACCGATGCTGCTCTCGACGAGGCGAACAGCCGCCGCTACGGCGACATGATAGACAACCTCGCGAAGCGCTCGCAGCTCATCGTCATCACGCATAACCGCGAGACCATGAGCCGCGCCGGCATCCTCTACGGCGTCACGATGGGCGGCGACGGCGTCTCGAAACTCCTTTCGGTCAAGTTCGACGAAGCCATTAAGGTCGCGAAGTAGCCATACGGTAATGCCGCGCAGCCTAGGGCCGCGCGGCAGGATTTCTGCGTGTCATGTTTTTCAGGCCAGGTCCGTGCTTCGGGAAGCTTGCTGCTTTGCGAGCCACAGCCATTGCAGACCCACGAGTCCCTGGGTAATCGCTGCCAACCATAAATGGAGCGTTGCCACCGTCACGGCAGCTACGAGCAGCAGTCCCCCGGTCGTGAGGCTCGAGGCGAGCGGCGGCTTGTGCGACGCCTTGAGCATCGGCACGAGCGTGAAGCAGAACGCGATGTTTACCATCGCGAGTACGCTGTCTTGATCCATTCCCTTCTCCAAGGTGCAACTCGCGCTTATTTGTATCGTTACCGAGCGGGTAGTGCAAGGGGGCTGGAAAGTCGTACCTGGGAAAGTCCGACTTTCCCAGGTATCCACAGGGCAGGGCACGGGTGTATGGTTTAAGAGCGAGATGCGTAGTAATGGGTACCACGCAATTAATTCATTCTTCACTATGGCCGCATTCCAATACTTCAAGCAGCACGTCGACAGCGCCGCGAAACTGCTCGGGCTCTCCGAGAAAGAGCGGGAGGCTCTTGAGAAGCCGGACCGCATCCTGCGCGCGGCGCTCGAGGTGAAGCTCGACGATGGGAGCTCGGCGACGTTCCCCGCGTACCGCGTGCAGTTCAACAATGCGCGCGGCCCCTACAAGGGCGGCATCCGTTTCCATCCGGAAGCGGACGAGGACGAAGTGCAGGCGCTCGCGGCGACCATGGCGGTGAAGTGCGCGGCGGTCGGCATCCCCCTCGGCGGCGCGAAGGGCGGCGTGGCAGTCGATCCGAAGAAATTGTCTTCGCGCGAGCGCGAAGCGCTCGCGCGCGCCTACGTCCGCGCGTTTGCCGAGCACCTCGGCCCGGACCAGGATATTCCCGCCCCGGACGTGTACACGAACCCGTCCGTCATGGCGCACATGCTCGACGAGTACGAGACTATCGTGGGGAAGAGCGCGCCGGGCATGATAACGGGGAAACCGCTCGCGATTGGCGGCAGTCTCGGGCGCGATACCGCGACCGCAGACGGCGCCATCGCGGTGCTCGAGGCGCTTCTGTCTGACCGCGGCGTCGCACCCGATTCGCTCACGGCAGCGGTGCAGGGCGCAGGAAATGCAGGCGCGCAGGCCGCGCGGCTTCTCGCCGCACGCGGCGCAAAGGTCATCGCGTTCTCGGATTCCTCCGGCACGCTTCTCGACGCGCAGGGCATCGACGTCGAGCGCATCCTCGCGGAAAAGGCGGCAAAGGGCGAGTTCGCATCGGTCGGCACGGTCGCTGGCACGGAGGCGGTGCTCGCGGCAGATGCACAGCTCCTCGTCCCTGCGGCGCTCGAGGAGCAGCTCACGAAAGACACGGTCGGCGCGATGAAGGCTGGCTTCGTGCTTGAAATCGCGAACGGCCCGACGACGCCGGAAGCGGACGCGCTTCTCGCGGAACGCGGCGTCGCTGTCATCCCGGACGTGCTTGCGAACGCGGGCGGCGTGACCGTCTCCTATTTCGAATGGATACAGAACCGCACGGGCGAGCGCTGGTCGCGCGCCACGGTTGAGGAGAAGCTCCACGCGACCATGGTAGGCGCCTACCGTGAGATTGCCGACTTCGCGAAGGACCGCGGCACGACCCTGCGCACCGCAGCGTACGCGCTCGCGCTCGCGCGTATTGTGGATGCCCTGCGTGCTCGCGGCCGCATCTGAACTTCTGAAAATCGCGAACTGCGTCGTTGCACATCGCTCGATGATGCTCGCCGTATAACCCGATACGACTCGCATCCTCTCGCTTGTAAGCCTTGCATTTCATCGATTTTCAGCACGTTCAGCCTGTGGATAATTGGGAAAGTCCGACTTTCCCAATTATCCACAGGAGGGCGGTGAAACGTCGTGCGCGCGGAATGCCGTTATCGTTAGAGGAACCAGCACGAAAGGGATAGACATGTGCGCACTTCCAGTACCGCGGGACGTGATACGCGCGGGTAGGGAATCGGGACTCGCGCTCCATACGCAGCACCTGCGCTTGCTCGAGGTGCTCGTGCGACGGCGTCACGAAGGCGGCGGCCCGCTCGACGCGGACACACTCGCGCTCGCGATGGACTCTCGCGCCGTCGAGCCTGAGCGGCTCGTGCCGACACGGGTCACGCCGCTTCGGAAAGCGCTCGCACCCTACGGCTTCGGCATCATGAACTACCGCAACGTCGGGTATCGGCTTTTCGAACTCGTCTGACCTGCGCGCGGCCCTTGGCCGCGCGCATCTATGAAAAAAGCGAGCCCTTCCGGTAAGGGAAGGGCTCTCGTGCAGGGAACCGGTTCTTATTCGCGCTATGTCCTTTCGGAGTAGCGCATTACCCGTTTACAGTCCCGTGAGGGACAACCGTGCACATTGTTGGAGTGATTTACTGCGTGTTCGTATCGCCCGACCACTTGAAGTCGATGTGGCCGGTAGCGGCAAGGCCTTCCGCGATCGCGTAGGGGAGCACGTATTCGATGAGGAATTCGTGCAACTCTTTCTGCGGGACGCGGATATCCTGTGCCCAGCGACCCATCTCAGGCCTCAATCCGTCGAAACGGAACGCTTTTTTCATGAACGCCTCGCGTATCAACCTGAGGGAAAATTCGCCGACGTAGCCGTTGCCACAGCCGTAGGTGTCGGGTTTGTATTCGCCCGCAAGTCTTAACACGACGAGTCGTGCCGCGATCATTTTCGCAGTTTCGATGTGCATCGCACACTCCTTTGTGCTTACCTGTCCCGATTGACAGGTAAAAGCATAGTACTGATTTAAAATATATCTGTCAAATTCGCCCGCGTTACGCGGGCACGAAGTCGAGTTCCTTTTCCGCGGGGCGCGCGGCGAGGAGCTTCACGGTGATGGGGTCGCCGAGGCGGTAGACCCGCTTCGTGCGCTTACCCACGAGCCGGAACTGCTTCTCCTCGTACTCATAGAAATCGTCGCCGAGGTCCTTCACGCGAATCATGCCGTCGGCGTGGGTCTCTGTGAGCTCCACGTAGAGCCCGCGATCAGTGACGCCCGAGATGACGCCCGCGAACGACTCGCCCACGTGCGGGGCGAGGAATTCCACCTGCTTCATCTTCACGCTGTCGCGCTCGGCGTCCGCTGCGGCGACCTCGCGCTCGGAGGAGTGCGCTGCTATAGCGTCGAACTCCGCCATCTCTTTCACGGAAACGGGATTGCCGCCCGCGTGGCTCTTTACGAGCCGGTGGATGACGAGGTCCGGGTAGCGGCGGATGGGGGAGGTGAAGTGCGTGTAGAAATCGAAGGCGAGGCCGAAGTGCCCGATGTTCTTCGTCGCGTAGACGGCTTTCGCCATGGAGCGCAGGGTCGCAGTCTTTATGAGGTACTCCTCGGGCGTGTGCTTCACCTCGTCGAGGACGCGGTTCAGCTCCGCGCCGGAGACCGTGCCGTCGCCCGCCACCTTCAGGTGGTAGCCCATGACCTGCAAGAGGTGCGCGAGGTTCGCGATGCGGTCCGTGTCTGGCACGTCGTGGATGCGGTAGAGCGACTCGAAGTGCGGACCGCCGTTCGCGGTGAGCTCTGCGAGGTGCTCGGCGACGTGCTCGTTCGCGAGGAGCATGAAGTCCTCGATCATGAGATTCGTCGCCTTGCGCACTTTCAGGTGGATGGCGATAGGCTTGCCGGTCTCGTCGAGCTCGACCTTCACCTCGGGCGTGTCGAACTCGATAGCGCCCTTTGCCTGGCGGCGCGCGCGTATCTTTTTCGAGAGCGCGAGGAGCGCCGTGAGCTCGTCGTGGAGGTCGCCTTGGCCAGCGTCGAGGGTCGCCTGCGCGTCCTCGTACGTGTAGCGGCGGTCGCTGTGGATGACCGTCTCGCCGAACCACTTGTCGACGACGTTCGCGTTCTCGTCGAGCGTGAAGACCGCGGACACCGCGAGGCGGTCCTTGCCCTCGACGAGCGAGCAGAGGTTATTTGAGAGCACTTCGGGGAGCATCGGGATGGTGCGGTCGACGAGGTACACGGAGGTCGCGCGCTCGCGAGCCTCGCGGTCGAACGCATCGCCCTGCGCGACAAAGAAGGAAACATCCGCGATATGGATGCCGACCTCGTACGTGCCGTCCGGGTTCTTGCGCATTGAGAGCGCGTCGTCGTAGTCCTTCGCATCCTTGGGGTCGATGGTGCAGGTGGGGCGGTCGCGAAAATCGCGCCGGGGGCTCCCGGCCGCGATGTTCGCGACCGCCTTCGCGATCATTCCTGCACCCGCGGTCTCGAGGCGCTGCGCTTCGGCGACGACGCCCGGCGGGAAGTCGCTCGAGAATCCCTGGCCGAGGGCG
>JAKAMK010000048.1 GCA_021812925.1 bacterium
TGGCCTCCATGAGATAAGCGCGGAGCTCTGCTGCGCCGTCGAAGCCCGTGACGAACGCCTTAATGTGCTTCTTCAGTATCGCGAAATTCTTCTTCGGATGGAGCTCTTCGAAGTCGTGCGCGAGCTCGACCAAGGCCGCGAGCTTCTCGGCGAGCGGCGTGTCTCCGCTTTTCCTGCCCGCAAAGACCCATGGATTGCCGAACATGCCGCGCCCGAGCATCGCGCCGTCTGCCCCGCTCGCCTCGATTTTCTGCTTCGCGTCGTCGAGGTCCGTGATGTCGCCGTTACCGATGAGGAGTACTTCCGGCGCGATGCGGTCGCGCAGCGCGACCGCCTTCTGCATGAGCTCCCAATCGGCAGGCACGAGCGACATCTCCTTACGCGTGCGCAAGTGAAGCGTAATCGCCGCGGGCTTCGCTTCGAGCAGGACCGGCAGCCACTCGTCGAGCGACTCTTTGTTGTAGCCCACGCGTGTCTTCACCGAGACCGGCAAGTCGCTCGCTTCCTTTGCTGCGCGGATGACCGCCTGCGCCACCTCCGGTGTCTTTATCATCGCGCTCCCGCAGCCCTGCCGCTCGATGGCTCTATCCGGGCAGCCCATGTTGAGGTCTACGCCATCGAAGCCGAGCTCCGCGACGAGCTTGGTCGCGTAGGCGACCATCTCGGGCTTGTTCGAGAAAATCTGCGCGACGATGGGATGCTCGCCTTCGGTGAACGCGAGGTCGCGCATGAGCGGATTGTTAGAGTCACTATCATATATGATAGTGTTTTCATCTTTCGTGCGTGACGTACGTGACTCGCGGGTATGGTAGAGGCCGTCCGCTGAGACGAACTCCGTCCAAAAGACATCCGGCTTGCCGAGCTTCGCGACGAGCTTCCGCCACGCAGGGTCAGTGACGTCCGCCATGGGCGCCATCACGAAAAAAGGCCGCGGCAAGTCATGCCAGAACGATTGCATGGGTACTCTATACCACGAAGCCACACGCGGCGGAAAATAGTGCGCTACACTCAGGAGGTGTCTTCGGAGTGAGGGCCTTGCACCTTCTTCATCAGTTACTTCTCGCATACGGGACGGTCTACACGGCGACACTGCCCTACGCGCTCGGCATCCTCACGATGCTGTGGTGCGCAGTCCTGTTCGCCATGGTCGCGTTCGTCCTCGTAACCACGCTCTGGAGTCTCGCGCGCCTAGCTCGACGACTGCTCGCGTCTTCAGGTCGGTCGCGGATGACTCCGTATGCGAACCCCGTACGGGAAGGAGCGCCATAGGCGCTCCTTTCGCATCTAGTGCCGAGCCGGCTCTATGTAAATCTCTCCGGGGAAGCGCAGGTCTGCGTATGCCACCGATCCGTCGGCCAGGTTGAATTGCCCTTTCGCTGAGGTGAGCGCCGTAAAGGCTTGCTCCTCCTCTCCCAAGAGATACATGACCTTCGAACCTGAGGCGAGCGTGTCGTCTACTTCCCCGTCATGCATGGAGATACTCACGACCGGCGAACCGAATGACGCGAGCTCTCGCGCGAAGTCGAACACGGTCGGAAGCGCATCTGCGTGCAGGATGGTGGCGCGCACGGGCTCGGTCGAAGAACCGATGAGCGGCGCATACAGCAAGAAATCATTCAACGCGCCCGAGGAAGAGGATGTGGCCGCTACCGTAGTCGTCGCTGTCGACGTCGCGCTCGTGACTGTAGGCGCCGCTTCATACACGAACCCGCCTGGGTCGAAGAAGTAGCAGGTGCCGCTCGCCGTGCCCTGCGTCGCTTCATGCGGAGCAGGGGGCGTCGAGCTTGCAACGCCGCACCAGCGCGCGACTGCCGTGCGCACGTCTACCCGTATGCCGAGCGTGTCGAATCCCGTGTGATACACCGACACCGCCGCGATTTCCGGGTGCGCCGCGAGAATCGACTGACGAATCGCACCTTCCGGCGGAAAGAAGGTGGAGTCGCGGGGCAGTATCCAGAAATCGCGGCCTTTGAGCGCTGTGAGGGCGTACGAGGCGAGCGACGGGTCACCGGAAACGACCGATACCTGCCGGATGCGAAGCGCCGGGCGCCAAAGACCCCAGACGACTCCGCCGAGCACGAGCACGCCGAGAATCGAGAGCGCTATGGTTAAACGCTGCTTCGCGCGCTTGCGGCGAGCCGCAAGCCGCTCAGTCCGCTCGCTTCGCGATAACGTCCTTCCCGACATACGGGACCAGGACTTCCGGCACCTTGATAGTGCCGTCCGGCTGCTGATAATTCTCGACGAGGACCGCGAGGAAGCGCGGCGTCGCGAGTGCGGTGTTGTTAAGCGAATGCGCGAACTTCATGTTCCCCTCTTCATCACGGTAGCGGATGTTCAACCGGCGCGTCTGGAAATCATGGAAGTAGCTCGAGGAGTGCGTCTCGCGATACGTGCCCTCCGACGGCATCCAGCATTCGATGTCGTACTTCTTCACCTGCCCGAGGCCGAGGTCGCCGCCGCAGTTCACGACCACGTGGTACGGGATCTTGAGCGCTTGGATCATCTCCTCGGCATTTTTCGTGAGTGCTTCATGATGCTCGACGCTCTTCTCGTGCGACGCTTCGCAGAGCACGACCTGCTCGAACTTGTAGAACTCGTGCACGCGCACGAGACCTTTCGTGTCCTTGCCGTGCGCGCCCGCTTCGCGGCGGAATGCCGGTGAGAAGGAGAAATACTTCACCGGGAACTGCTTCATATCGAGCACCTCGTCCATGTGGTAGGCCATAGTCGCGACTTCGGCAGTGCCGGAGAGGTATTCGCCGTCCTGCGTCTTGTAGAGGTCTTCTTCCGACTGCGGGAGGTAGCCGGTGCCCATGAACCCTTCACGGCGCACCAAGGAGGGCACGATCATCGGCGTAAAGCCGCCCTTCTTCACGAAGTGGTCGCTTATGAATTGCCACAGCGCGTAAGACAAAAGCGCGCCGTCGTTCTTCAGAAAGTAGCCGCGGAAACCGGCGACCTTCCCACCGCGCTCGAAGTCGGCCATATCGAGCGCTGTCATGAGGTCCACGTGCGACTTCGGCTCCGTGATTGCCGGCTTCTCGCCCCACACACGTACCTCGACGTTCGCTTCATCCGAGTCGCCTTCCGGCACGCTCATGTCCGGCACATTCGGCACCATGAGCATGAGCTTCTGCCATTCCTCCATGACCTCCTTGTAGCGCTCTTCCGCTTCGGTCATGCCGTTCTTCAGCTGGCGCATCGCCTCGAGGAGCTTCTCTTTCTCCTGTCCTTGCGCGCGCTGAATTTCATTGCTGCGGCGGTTCTGCTCCGCCTTCTTCGCATCGAGCTCCGTGCGTAGGCGTTTGCGCTCCTCGTCGAGCGAGAGGAGCCGGTCGAGGTCCACTTGGATGCGCTTCTTCGCTGCGCCCATCTTCACGATGTCGGCGTTCTCCCGGATGAATTTGATATCGAGCATGTGTTGCCTAGTATACACTGGACATATGCCTATTCGCGAGTTCGCACGCAAGGAGTGGCCGAAGGCACTCCGCGAGATACCGGGACCGCCGAAGCAGCTCCGGCTTCGCGGCACTATGCCCGCGCCCGGCACGAAGCTGCTCGCGGTCGTGGGCAGCCGCGCGCTCTCGCCCTACGGCAAGGAAGCGTGCGAGCGGCTTATCGCCGGCCTCGCCGGCTACTCGGTCTCCATCGTCTCGGGCCTCGCGCTCGGCACCGACGCGTGCGCGCATCGGGCCGCGCTTTCGGCCGGACTGCACACCATCGCGATTCCGGGTTCAGGCATCACCGACAAGGTGATAGGCCCGCGCACGAACCTCGGACTCGCGAAAGACATCCTTGCTGCAGGCGGCGCACTCATGAGCGAGCACGAAGGCGACTACGTCGCGCACCCCTACGATTTCCCTTCAAGGAATCGCATCATGGCGGGTATGAGCGACGCGATACTCGTCATCGAAGCTGGCGAGAAGAGCGGCACGCTCATTACCGCACGCCTCGCGGGCGAGTACGGGCGCGAGCTCCTCGTCGTGCCGCATCGTATCGGTGACCCGCACGGCTACGGCCACCGGCTCTTCGCGCGGCTCGGGGCGACGACCGTGAGCGAGAGCGCGCACCTGCTCGACGCGCTCGGCATTGAGCATGAGGCCGGTAACGCCCCGCGCCCCGAGCCGCGCGACCTTACGGGCGCCGAGAAGGTTGTATGGAATATGCTCGAAGCTCCTAAAGCCCGCGACGAGGTTCTCCGCGCGGGCGGCAACCCCGGCGAGCTTCTCACGGCGCTCGTCTCCCTCGAACTCGCCGGTCATGTGAAAGAGGAGTTCGGCCTCTGGCACCGCGCATGAGAATCCTCTCCTGGAACATGCTGTTCAGCAACGCGCGTCTCGACGACGCGCTCGCGTTCATCCGCGACTCAGACGCGGATGTCATCTGCCTGCAAGAGGTCCCCGAGCGCTTGCTCGAGCCGCTCCGCTCGTTGCCGTATCACCTGGCGCAGGAGATCGACGTGCGCCGCGCAACGCCGCGCACGGAGACTGTCTACCTTGCCATCCTCTCGCGCTTTCCCATTCTTGCCCAAGAATCATTCGGGTTCCCTGACTATTTCCCGCTACTGCCCTTGCGCACGCGCGCATTCGTCCGGCTCATGCGCATATTCGACTGGACGCGCATTGCCGATCGCCATGCGTTTTCCGTGGATATCGACGTCGCGGGCACTACGATGCGCGTCTTCAATCTGCACCTCATACTCGCCCGGCCAAGCTGGCGGCTCGAGGAATTCGAGCGTGCCATGACCGAGCGCGACCCGCGCCTGCCCACGATAGTGTGCGGCGATTTCAACGTGCTCGAGTCCCGTCGCATCGCTATCCTCAACTGGCTCACCTCAGGGACGCCGGGCGATGTGTTCTTCTGGCGTCGCGAACGCACGCGCATGGAGACCGCGTTCACGGCTCACGAGCTCACGAATCCGCTCTTCGGTCGCGTCACGCATCCGCTCTCGCACAGCCAGCTCGACCACATCCTCTGTTCAAAACATTTTGCCGTTAAAAGCGCCGAAGTATCTCGTGACCGCCATGGTTCTGACCACTGTCCCATCATCGTGGAGCTTGACCCCCACACCTAGTTTTTCATTGCGTCCGAGTTTGCCCTCCGAATGCAAACGGCAATGTCGTGCACGCGGTACAAGCAAGAATTTGAAGATTCAATTTTGTCCGCAAAATGATGAAAAACTAGGTGTGGGGGTTGACTATATATAGGTACACACGCTATCAGTTAGTTCTGTGAGCAAAAAACTCCTCATCGTCGAGTCGCCCACCAAGGCACGCACCATAGGAAACTACCTGGGCAAGGACTACACGGTCCTTGCTTCCGTAGGTCACGTGCGCGACCTCCCGAAGTCCAACAAGGACGCTGTGGATATCGAGGACGGCTTCGTGCCGCGCTACGTGGTGCCCGCCGAGAAGCGCGAGGTCATCGAGAAGATAAAGCGCGCGGCGGCCTCAGCCGACGAGGTCTACCTCGCGACCGACCCCGACCGCGAGGGCGAGGCTATCGCCTGGCACATCAAGCAGGTGGCAGACTTGAAGAAACCGCACCGCGTGGTCTTCCACGAGATTACCAAGCACGCTATCGAAGAGGCGCTCAAGCACCCGCGCACCATAGACGAGCACTTGCGCGAGGCGCAGGAAGCGCGACGCGTGCTCGACCGCATCGTGGGCTACGACCTCTCGGGCCTCATCTGGAAGAAGGTGCGCTACGGCCTCTCTGCCGGCCGCGTGCAATCGCCGGCGATGCGCATCCTCGCCGAGCGCGAACGCGAGATAGACAACTTCGTACCCGAGACGTACTTCGTGCTTTCGGCGCTCCTCAAAGGCAAGGGCGAGGAGTTCCCTGCTACCTGCACCGTAGAGCCGAAGACCCGAGAAGAAGCGGACCGCATCGTCTCTGCCGGACGTGCCGCGGCATGGAAGATCGCGAAGATCACGGAGCGCGAGGAGGAGCGCAACCCGCGCCCGCCGTTCACGACTTCGACCCTGCAGCAGACCGCCTCGACGCGGCTCGGCTTCACGCCGAGCCGCACCATGCGCGCGGCGCAGAAGCTCTACGAAGCCGGCCATATCACCTACATGCGCACCGACTCGGTGAACCTCGCGAAGGAAGCCGTCGCGAGCATGGCAAACGTCATCGAGCACGCCTTCGGCAAGGACTACGTAGCGGTGCGCGCCTATAAGACGAAAAGCAAGAACGCGCAGGAAGCGCACGAGGCCGTGCGCCCCACCGACGCCGGTAAGGAATCGGCTGGCAACACGCCGGACGAGCAACACCTCTACGCGCTCATCCGCACCCGCGCCCTCGCCTCGCAGATGGCTTCCGCGAAGATCATGCGCACGAGTATCGCCGCGCAAGCCGAAGCCGACATCCCGCCGTTCACCGCAACCGGTTCGCGC
>JAKAMK010000049.1 GCA_021812925.1 bacterium
GATCTCTACGCACCGCGTAGGTATACACCGCGTCTGATGAGTAGACGGTGATGGTGTCGCCCGCTTTCAATTTCTGAATACCATCAAAGGTCTTGTAGTGCTCATTACGCACGATAGGCAGGTAGCTTGAGTGCCCGAAGATGACGACGTTGCCGTTCTCGCCGAGCATGGCGGAGGTCGGATACCGCACTGCACCGCTCAAGAGGAGCTGGTCGAGCGTCTCGACGTCTGTCGTCGTCGGATTTGCGACCGGCGCTGTGAGGCTTATGGACGGGATGACTACCTCGACCGGCGCTTCGCTGTGCGCAACCGGCGAGGCAGCCGTGACCGCGGCCGGAGCGATGCTCGGCGAGCGCGCGAGCGACACCGCCGGCGCTGCGTCCGCGCTCGGTGTTTTCGGCGCATCCGGAAGCAAGTCGAACGCAGCAAGCACGTACACGCTCACGGTAAACGCGAGCAGCGTGAGCACGAGGAAGCTCCACTTCCTCCCATAGGCTTTCTGCACGGCCCTCACGAGCCGCGCGGTCATGTGTACCAGCGCCTCCATATGTTCTTTCCAACAAATACACCCTATTGTCAACTTTGTCAAGGGCACCCGTGCCAAGGTCGAATCTGCCGCAAATCGATGAAATGAGAGGCGCAGGAGCGAAAAAATGAGAGCCGTATCGGGGCATACGGTGAGCGTTTTTGAGCGACGTGCAACGAAGCAGTTCGCGATTTTCGGCAGATTCGCGGGGGCTTGACACGTCAACACATCGTGGTAAACTGCCCTCATCCTATGGAACAGATTCAAGAGCACACCGGAAACCGCCAGGCAGCCGTACACGGCCTCGCCGTGGTCGGTTTTATCGCACTCGTCGTGTTCGGCATGTGGCTCGCCGTCTATTCGGCCCGCTTCGTGCCGACCGCGGTAAGCCGTCTCGGCGCCGCGGCCGTGTATGTCGGTTCGGTCTTCGCACCGGCTCCGAAGCCGGCGCTCTCCGTCGTGCCGAACGCGACGACCACCCTTCCCTTCGCGAGCTCGACTCCGGCAACGTCTACGCCGGCTGCGACGCCCAAGACGCCTACGAAGCCGGTCGCGCCTTCATACCCGACGCCCAAGGCCGGCCAGGAGACTTCGACGACCACGCAGATTTCCGGCACGCATGGAGGCGCCGCTCTCTACGGCCTCGCCGACCTCGCGGTCGTAATCGACCAGAAGGGGTATCTCGCAACCACGTCTGCGCAGTCCTTCGTCGCGAGCTCGACGGTCCCGAGCGGCTCTCGTCCGGCCATCGTCTTCACGGTGAAGAACATCGGCACGAACGTATCAGGCTCGTGGAACTTCACGGCGACTATCCCGACGGCGACGTCCTATGTCTACACGGCTCCGGCCCAGCAGTCGCTCCGCCCTGGCGAGAGCATCCAGTTCACGCTCGGCTTCGACCAGGCGAACAAGGGCTCGGGCAAGGTGATTTCCATCCACATAAACCCGAACGGTAGCGACAGCAATAGTGCGAACAACAACGCATCGACGACGCTCACCATCCTGGGCTCGTAACGCCCATACGAAAACGGCCCGCGGCACCACAAGAGTACTTCAGAAAACATAGTCGCTAGGACGCTCCTTGTTTTCTTGGTCGCTACGCCGCGGGCCGTTTTCGTATGCCCTGTTACACATCCAGGGTCGCAGCCTTGGCGTTTGATTGGATGAAGCTCTTGCGGCTCGCCACGTCGGTGCCCATGAGGATGTCGAAGATGCGGTCAGCCGCCTCGGCGTCCTCCACGGTGACGCGCTTCAGCACGCGATTGGCAGGGTCCATGGTCGTCTCCCAGAGCTCGCTCGCGTTCATTTCGCCCAAGCCCTTGTAGCGCTGCACGTTCACCTTGCCCGACTTCTTCTTCGCGCTCGCCTCCTCCGTTTCCGTCTCCGATTCCTCGGTCACTGCGTCGTCGCCCTCGCCCACTTCGACGACCTCTTCCGCTGCCGCACCCATCTCTTTCAGTATCTTGTCCTTCTCCGGGTCCGTGTAGGCGTAGTGCACCTCCTTGCCGCGAGAGATCTTATACAGAGGCGGCTGCGCGATATAGACGTACCCTCCGTCGATGATGGCGCGGAAGTGGCGGTAGAAGAGCGTGAGGATGAGCGTGCGGATGTGCGCGCCGTCCACGTCGGCATCGGTCGCGATGATGAGCTTGTGGTACCGGAGCTTCGAGAGGTCGAAGACGTCGCCGATAGCGGTGCCGAGCGCGACGACGAGATTCTTCACCTGTTCGCTTGCGAGCATCTTGTCGAGGCGCGCGCGCTCGACGTTCAGTATCTTGCCGCGCAAAGGAAGGATTGCCTGCGTGCGGCGGTCGCGGCCGGTCTTCGCGGTGCCTCCTGCCGAGTCTCCCTCTACGATGAAAAGCTCGCTCTCCTCGGCCGACTTCGTCTGGCAGTCTGCGAGCTTGCCCGGGAGCGTCATGCCCTCGAGTGCTCCCTTGCGAAGCACCGAATCCTTCGCCGCCTTCGCCGCCTTGCGCGCCTTCAAGGCGAGCAAGACCTTGTTCACGATGGCCTTCGCGTCGTCCGGATTCTCCTCAAGGAAGGTCGCGAATGCGTCGCCGAACACGCTCGCGGTAGCGCCCTGCGCTTCCATGCTTCCGAGCTTCGCCTTCGTCTGACCTTCGAACTGGATTTCCGGGAGCTTTACCGAGACGACCGCCGTGATGCCTTCGAGCACGTCGTCGCCGGTGAAGTTCTCGTCCTTCTCCTTGATGAGCCCCGCGTTCCTCCCATAGGTATTCAGGGTGCGCGTGAGCGCGGTCTTGAAGCCGGTCACGTGCGTGCCGTGCTCGGGGTTGTAGATGTTGTTCGCGAACGCGATGAGCCGCGGCGCGATGTCGTCCACGTACTGGAGCGCCACTTCTACCGCAACGCCGTCCTGCTCCTTGTCGACGTAGAAGATGTTCTTGTGGACGGGCACCTGGTGCCGATTGTAGAACGCGACCAGAGAGCGCAAGCCGCCTTCGAAGAAGAAGGTCATGCTCGGCACATCGAGCTTCGCTTCGCGCAGGTAGAAGACCGATTCGTCGTCGACCTTGCCTGCTTCCCGCGCATCGATGACCGTGATGCGCACGTCCTTCACGAGGTATGCCTGCTGGCGCAGGTGGTTCACCACCTTGTCCCAGTTCCACTCGATGCCGCCCGTAAAGATAGACTCGTCCGGACGGAAGGATACGATGGAACCCTGGAGCTTCGTCTTCCCCACCTGCTTCACTTTCGCCTTCGGCTTACCGATCTGGTACTCCTGCTTATGGATGCCGTCGTCCTTATGCACGAGCACTTTCATGTCGGTCGAGAGCGCGTTCACCACCGAGGCGCCGACGCCGTGGAGACCGCCTGAGACCTTGTAGCCGGAACCTTCGCCGCCGAACTTGCCGCCCGCGTGGAGCGTGGTCATGATGGTCTCCAAGGCCGAGACCTTCGTCTTCGGATGGATGCCGACCGGGATGCCGCGGCCGTTGTCGACGACGCGCACAGAGCCGTCCGGCAGAAGCGCCACCTCGATGTCGTCAGCGAAGCCGCCCATGGCCTCGTCGCGCGAGTTATCGAAGATTTCCCAGATGAGGTGATGGAGACCCTCGGGGCCCGTGGTCCCGATGTACATGCCCGGGCGCTTCCTGACCGGCTCAAGCCCTTCGAGCACCTGGATGCTCGAAGCGTCGTATGCGTGGCCTGCGGCGCCTTTGGCGCCGCGCTTTTCCTCCTCTTTTTCTGCCTTTTTAGCCATAAAATAGCCGCTTTTCGGTTACCTCAAGTATACCACGAACGGCCCTCTTTTACGCGCGTTTCCGAGAAATCTCAATGCCCGGGACGGGCGTCTGGCCAGACGGCCTTCTTCTGTATCGAGACCGTGACGTACGTCGCTATCGGATCTCGTAGCCCGCGGCGCGAAGCGCCGCGTATATCTTTTCCATGACTGCATTCACTTCCTCGTCGGTGAGGGTCTTCTCGAAAGACTGGAACACGAGGCGCAGTGCGAGCGACGTGCGGCCGTCCTTCTCGAACGTGTCGACGTGGTCAAGCCGTACCAAGAGTTCGCCCGCGTGTAAGCGGATGAGCGTCTCCATGTGCGAGACGTCCGCGCCTGGGGGTACCCACGCCGCGATGTCACGCAGGACGAACGGGTACGCCGAGTACGGCTCGAAGTTCCCGAGCTCGTATCGCTTCGGCACGTAGTCTGCGCCGTACTCTTCGAGCTTCGCCACCGAGAGATTGTCTACCGTCGGGAAATCCTTCCCCCACGCTTCCGGTGCCTCGGTCATGCGGAGCTCCACGTGCTCGCCGTCTTTCGTGAACACCGTACCGACCTCGAAAAGCTTCGGCTTCTCCGAGGGCGAGAGCACGAGCGGCGCATAGTGCTTCGCGAGCGTGAGTGCTTCTTCGAGATTCTTCTCGAGGCTCTTGCGGAGCGCAGGCTTGCGCTTATCCAAGGGATTGGCAAGTTCGCGGTCGCCTTTCTTGGCAAACGACTGAGTCGAGACCTCGATAAAACCTTGCTCCACGAGCTGGTCCTTCATACGCTCCTGCCCGCGGAAACGCGCTTGGTCTACTGCCCCGGCGCGCGCAGGCAATTCAGTCGAAGGGATGCGGTCATAGCCCGAGGTTCGGCCGACCTCTTCAATCAGGTCTTCAGGTATCACGAGGTCGGTGCGCGGGAATGGCGGCGTGACGGTCCACGCCTCGCCATCGGCCGTAAACGGAAGCGAGAGACGCTTCCATGCGCTCTCGACGTCGTCTTTCGTGAACGAAGAACCGAGCAGGCCGTTTATCGCAGCGAGCGTGACTCGGACCGACCCGGTCCTCGCCGGAGTCGGGTAGAGGTCGTGCACGCCTTCGGTCTTCCCGCCAGCAACTTCCTCGATGAGCGCGAGGAGCTCCTTCATCCCGTATGCGGCTAGTTCAGGCGACGGACGATTCTGGTACCGCAAAGACGCATCCGTAAAAAGCTTCAGCTTCTGGCTCGCGCGGCGAATCAAGGTGCCGTCATAGATGCCCGCTGAAAGGAAAAGGTCGGTCGTCGAAGCCGTGACTCCGGAGTCGAGCCCGCCTTTGATGCCCGCGATGTCGAGCAAGCGGCCGCTCACGGCATCGGTGAACACGAACATGTCCGCCGTAAGCGTGTACGTCTCTCCGGTAAGCACCGTTATCTGCTCGCCCTCACGCGCGCGCCGGATGCTCACACGGTACGTGCCATCTTCCGGCGTGAGCTTCGCGAGGTCGAATGCGCCCGCAGGCTGACCGATGTCGAGCGTCACATAGTTCAGGATGTCGACGACGTTATTTATGGAGCGCTGCCCGACTGACTCGAGCGCTTCCTTAAGCCACGCCGGGCTCTCCGCGACGTTCACGCCGCGCACGATGGCGCCCACGTGGCGCAGCACGTACGCGGGGTCTCCCTCGACGGTAAGGTCCCCCGCGGCCCGAAACGATGGCGCAGGAGCACTGAGCGGGTCGCCCTTGAGCGGCTTCTCGAGCGCAGCTGAAAGTTCGTACGCGACGCCGCGATGGCTGAGCGCATAGCCGGCGCGGTCCGGCAACACCTTGAGGTCTATGAGGTCGCCCTCCTCTTCTTCCACCTCGAACGAGTGGAAGGTGAACGCGTCGGAGAGCGCCTGCCCTTCCGGCAGCAGCTCATCAAAATACTTTTGTAGCCAAGCGCGAGAGACTTTCATACCTCTTTCGCGTCAAACGCATAATTGAAACGGATATCGCCTGCGTGGAAGAGGCGCACGTCCGCGATGCCGTACTTCACCATGAGCAAGCGCTCGAGTCCGCCGCCGAACGCGAAGCCGGCAATCTTCTCGGGGTCGAGCCCTGCCGCTTCGAACACCTTCGGGTGGAGCATGCCTGCGCCTGCCATCTCGAGCCAGCGACCTTCCTTCCCCGGTGCTTCGAACCACACGTCTATCTCGACACCCGGCTCGACGAACGGGAAGTAGCTCGGACGGAAACGCACCTTCGCATCCTTGCCGAGGTACTCGCGGTAGAAACGGTCGAACGTACCCTTCAGGTGTGCGAGCGTCACGCTTCCTTTGGGGCCGACCGCGAATCCGTCGAGCTGATAGAACTGCGCTTCGTGCGTCGAATCGGTCGCTTCGTTCCGGAACACCTTCCCGGGATTTATCATCCGGCGCGTATCGCCGCCCTCTTTCGCAAGCTTCTCGAGCTCG
>JAKAMK010000050.1 GCA_021812925.1 bacterium
CTGGCTCGAGCTCAAGCGCCTTATCTATCGTCATGGGGAAGCCCTGACTACCCATAGGGATGAGTTTCGCGATGCGGTCGCCGGTGTTGTAGGAGTGGCCGAGAGCGCGCGAGACGTCGCGCACGGCAGCGCGCGCCATGAGCGTCCCGAACGTGCCTATCTGCGCGACGTGGTCCTCGCCATACTTCTCGCGCGCATACGCGATGACCTCGTCGCGGCGGTTATCGGCGAAGTCCATGTCGATATCGGGAGCGGAAGGACGCTCCGGGTTCAGGAAGCGTTCGAACGGAATCTTGTACTCGAGCGGGTCTATTTTCGTTATGCGCAACAGGTAGGTGGTCATCGAGCCGGCCACTGAGCCGCGAATGTTCGTGTAGATATCGTGCTCGCGCGCGTAGCGCACGAGGTCTTCCACGACGAGGAAGTACGCGGCATATCCTTTGAACTGAATAATGCCGAGCTCGTAGTCGAGCCGTTCGAGCACGTCCGCGCGGCCTTCGAGGCCGCGCGCTTGCGTGCCTTGGAGGCAGAGCTCGCGCAGTCGCTCGTCCGCCGTCACCCCTTCGGGCAGCTTGAAATCAGGGAAGACGAATTTGCCGAGGGTGAACTCAACGTTGCAGCGGTCGGCAATCCGACGCGAGTTGTCTACCGCCTCGGGCGTATCCTTGAAAAGCTCGAGCGCCTTCGCTTCGGAGATGAACGAGAAGTCCTCGTGCTCGTTGCGCCCCTCGCCGCCTTGCTGGATGCGACGCATGACCGAGGTGGGTTCACGGTCCTCGGGATCGAGGTAGTAGACGTCGTGCTGCGCGACCAAGGGCGTGCCCGTCTCTTTCCCAAGAGCGATGATCTTCTGCATGAGCTCCTCGTGGCCGTCTACCTGCGGGTGGTGGGTGATCTCGAGGAAGAGGTTGTCCTTGCCGAAGATATCCTTGAATTCGGCGAGCGCTGCCTGCGCGCCGTCTGCGTCACCGGCGCGCAGGTGCTGAGAGATGTCGCTCGCGAAGGAGGGGAGAATGGCGATGAGGTGGCTCTTGTGCGCGCGCAGGAGCTCCTTGTCCATGCGCGGGCGCTCAAAGAAGCCCTCCGTCCAGCTCTTTGTCACGAGCGAGAGGAGGTTCTTGTAGCCCTCGTTGTCTTCCGCGAGGAGCACGATGCGGGAGCGCTTCCTATCGAGGTCGTGGTCTTTCTCGAACCGTGAGCGTGGCGCGAGGTACGCGTCTACGCCGATAATAGGCTTCACCTCGGCCTTTTTCGCTTCCATATAGAAGTCGATAGCGCCGTGGAGGTTGCCCGCGTCGGTGAGGCCCACCGTGTCCATACCTTCCTCCTTCGCTTTCGCCACGAGCTCGTCCGTCTTCGGGAGCGCCTGGAGGAACGTGTAGTGGCTATGGGTATGGAGGTGGACGAATCGGGAGGCCATTGCCGTTAAGAATACCAAACCTCGGTTCTGCTATCCTCAGCAGTATGAGCCAAGTAATCGGGGTGGACGAAGCCGGCAGAGGGCCGCTTGCGGGGCCGGTGGCGGTGGGCGCGGTTATCGTGCCCGAGGGGTTCGATGTCGCGAGGGAGTTTCCGGGCGTTGCCGACTCGAAGGAACTCTCAGAAAAGAAGCGCGAGAAGTTATTTGAAATGCTGAAAGCGCGCGTCGCCCAGGGCGACGCGCGCTTTGTGGTTGAGTATGGCGAGGCGCGCGAGATAGACGCGAGAGGCATCGCGCTCGTCGTGCGCGAAGCGGTCTCGCGCGCGGTGAATGCGCTCGCACCGGATGCCGCGCTCGTGGAGGTGCTCCTCGACGGCGCGCTCAAAGCACCCTCGGAGTACAGGCAGCAGACGATAATCGGCGGCGACCGGCTCGTCCCGCTCATCTCGCTCGCCTCCATCGCCGCAAAGGTGAGCCGCGACCGCCTCATCGTCGCGGTTTCCGAGCGGTACCCGGCCTACGGGTTCGAGAAGCACAAGGGCTACGGCACGAAAGCGCACTACGAAGCCATCCGAGCGCACGGTCTCTGCGCTATACACCGTCGGTCGTTCATACACCTTGATTCATAGCGTGCGTAGGGGTACAACGGGTGCTTACGTCCGGTGCTGGGTCCGGACGAGCACCTTGGGGGTTCACTATGCCGCATATACAGAAGCAGCGTGTACGGGGAAAAGAGGATTACCATATCGAGTATCTGAAGATGGGATTGCCCTGCGGTGATTGCCCGCTCGCAACCCGCGGATTCCACGCCGCGCAGCGTCACGTCGGGTGCAATTGCGGCGGATTCGGCTGGGTTCCGTATGCCCTCGCGAAGCGGTGCATCGTACCGAACTACATCGATGCGCTCGTCGTGCAGTTTCCGGGTCTCGTCGTGCAGGCAATCGGCGGCATCGATCTCGCTGCGCAAGCGCTCGACGCCATTGGTTCGGCATACCTCGACATCCTGAAGCCCGTACCGCCGCCTGACCCTACGGGGTGAGGCGGCGTTTTGCATTTATGCGGACCTGTGCTACAGTAGCCGCCATGTCAGTACGAATGCGCCATACCCGCGCCCACACCAACAACCGCCGCAGCCACCACGCGCTATCGGCGACGAAAGCCGTGAAGGACAAGGACTCCGGGAAGCTCCGCCTCCCGCACCGCCTCGATGAGTCCACCGGCATGTACCGCGGCAAGCAGCTGTTCACGCCGAAGGTGAAGCAGCCGAAGGTGAAGACTCCGACCGGCACGCACCACGAGCACGTGCATGAGCACGTCGCGGACGAAGCGAAGCCGGCTGAAGCGGTCGCTGCGGAGAAATCCGCGAAGAAGAAAGGCCACGCGAACGTTCGCAGCGGCCCCGCAGGCAAATAGTCTCTATATACACAACAGAAAACCCGCGCTCCTGGCGCGGGTTTTCTGTTTGCCCACACACCTAACGAGGCATCGTTGCTCTTTGCGCATAGAACGCCAGTTTGAGTAACGAGCTGTGTGCTCCTTGCGTTAGTGACGCTGGCCTTATTCCACAGCAACCATGCGCCATGCCGCGTTAGGTGTGCGGGTTTGGTATACTCGTAAGCAACGATCTTTCCATGGCGAACCGGCACCTAGCACGTTCAGTTGTCTTGCAGACCCTCTTCGAGTGGGACACGACGCACGTTTCCGAGAAGGAAGCTGAAGCGATCCTCACACGCAACATCGAAGAATTCGGTGGAGACGATAGTGACCGGCCGTTCATGGACCACCTCCTCGCGGGCGTCATCGCGAAGCAGAAAGACATCGACCTCATCATCGAGAAGGCCGCGCCGGATTGGCCCCTCGACCGTATCGCGCCGGTCGACCGCAACATCCTGCGCATCGGTCTCTATGAGCTCCTCTTCGCGGACCGCTCGCAGGTGCCGGCGAAGGTCGCCATCAACGAAGCCATCGAGCTCGCGAAGACGTTCGGCGGAGAGTCCTCCGGCCGATTCGTGAACGGCGTGCTCGGTGCCGTCTATAAGGAGATAGGCGAGCCGGGGAAGGACGAACAGGGCAAGAAGAAGGTGAAGCGCGAAGAGCTCCCGCTCGAGAAGATGGGCGGCGCGATAGTCTACGCGAAGCACGACGGCCAGTACTACCTCGCCTTGGTACACGACGTGTTCGGCCGCTGGACCTTGTCGAAGGGGCACATCGAGAACGACCCGTCGCCGGAAGAAGGCGTGAAGCGCGTCGTGAAGGAAGAGCTCGGACTCGACGTCGTCGTGCATGACCAGGTAGGTGAGAACGAGTATGTCGCGAGCCATCCCGAGAAGGGCAAGGTGCGGAAGCACGTCTGGTTCTTCGTCGCCGAAGCGTCCTTCGAGCCGCTCACACTCAAGAAGAGCGGCGGGCTCGACGACGCCAAGTGGTTCCGGCTCCAGGACATCATCGACCTCAATTTCTACGACGACATGCTGCCCATCGTGACGGCCGCCGTCCAGAATCTCCTCGACCAGCATCCGGTGAAGTAATCTCGCTTCGCTTGCCGACAATCTGTCGGCGCCTCACCACAAGAGTACTTCTGAATCCCTAAGTCGTTTCGCTCCTAACGGATGCAAGTCGTGCATCCGAGACCTTTTGGACCGGCTCTTAAGAGATAGGCTTGACCGTTCGATTCATACGTGTTATTGTCTGCCGTAGGAAAGGTGCTCGCTGGGCACCTCTTCGGTTCAAACCATCCAAGGAGACAAACCATGATCTTCGACGACCTGAAAGCTTTGCCAAAACTGGAGCCTTTTCTCTCTGATGCCAATTGGTATGAAGGACTTGGTCACTTCGGCTCAGCGAACATCGGCTACTGTGACCCCATTACCTACGAAACCTACATCAAAGAATATGAGCCCATGGTTGCAGCACGTGGGTTGACGCACGAGGTACGCTCAGAAGTGGGTCACCGAATCGGTCGGCACTTTGAGGAATTTTTCGCCCCTCTTCACCCAGTAGTTCTGAAAAGAGGGAATATCAAATTCTGCTGCGCTGGATATAACTGGCGCGGCAGCGAGGAAGAGCCTCCCAATGCTCAGCGCCTCTACCTCTGGTGCGGTGTCAGGCTCAACCCTCTCTATACCGAGGATGAGAACAGGCGGGTCGAGTTCAGCACGCTCTTCTGCGATCTTGACGATCTTTCTGCTACCTCGTGGATTGGTATTCTGGAAGCGCTCGAAAGCGCTGCTGCCGAAGCGGTTCCCATTACGTTGAAAAAGATCGCCGACGAGCAGCGAGAGCGCGCGCGGAAGCTCGCACAGGCACACGAACAAAAAGCCGCCGCGCTCGATGCGGCAGTCAGCACGTTTCGTTGTTCTCACTAACCCTTGAGGGCACTTCTTCTTCGGAAGCGGTGCCCTCTACGTTTTCTGTTTGTTCCCGAACGGAACGGGTTTGCATTTCTTGCTACTTTCTACATACTACGTACTATCGACTCTCTATGCCGGATTTCGCCGCGTTCGCGTCCATGATAGGGGCGCAGTTCAATACCCTCGGCCTCCTTGCTGAGGCCTTGACGCATCGCTCCTATCTGAATGAGCACCGGGACTTCCCAGGCAACCACAACGAGCGCCTCGAGTTCTTGGGTGACGCTGTGCTCGAGCTCGCGGCGACGCGCTTTCTGTTCGACAAGTTCCCGCACAAGCCGGAGGGTGAACTGACCGCGTTCCGCGCCGCGCTCGTGAATACCGTCTCCTTGGCCCAAAGCGCGCAGAAGCTCGGACTCGGCGATTACCTCCTCCTCTCGAAAGGCGAAGCGAAAGACACCGGCCGCGCGCGCGACGTCATCCTCGCCGACGCCTTCGAGGCGGTCATCGGCGCGCTCTATCTCGACCAGGGTTATGACGCTGCCGAGCGCTTCATCGCCGACAACTTGTACGGGAAGATAGAACGCGTGGTAACCGAACGCGCGTGGCAGGACCCGAAGAGCCGTTTCCAGGAAGTCGCGCAGAGCAAGAAAGGCGTGACGCCGCGGTACCAGCTCGTGGGCGAAGAAGGACCGGACCACGACAAGCGATTCATGGTCGGCGTATACCTTGACGACACGGAAGTGGCGCGCGGCGAAGGGAAGAGCAAGCAAGAAGCGGAACAGGACGCCGCGAAGAACGCGCTTACGAAGACAGGGTGGTGATAGGCGTATACTTAAAACATATGGCAAAAATTCCGGAAGAGATGGTCACGCAAGCGTTCGAATTGCCTGGGTATCGCATAACAGCGAACCACGGCGTGGTGCGCGGCATCATCGTGCGCTCGAGGAACCTCCTCGTGAACATCGGTGCGGGACTCCACACGCTCGTGGGCGGGAACATCACCGCATACACGAACCTCTGCGAGCGCACGCGCACCGATGCGTTCGAGAAGATGCTCGATCATGCGGCAGATAAGGGCGCCAACGCGGTCATCGGTGCGCGCTACGACGCGAACGACATCGCCGCGGGCGTGACCGAGGTGCTCGCGTACGGCACGGCGGTGACAGTGGAGAAGCTGTAGCGGCATGCACAACCGGCCCCGCGCCCGTAGGGCGCGGGGCCGGTTTGCTTGTAT
>JAKAMK010000051.1 GCA_021812925.1 bacterium
ATAAAAATCCAAGTGCGCCTGGTAATCCAAGGTGCCGCTTGATATGCGCACGAACGTACGGAGCGTGCTAGTCATAACGGAGCACATGAACCTCGGCGGGCGCGAGCGCTACACGTTCAACCTCGTACGCGCGCTCCATGAGCGTGGCGTGAAGGTTGCGCTCATAAGCCGTGGCGGCAAGATGCTCGGGCATCTGCCGAAAGAGATTCCGGTGCACGTGCTCCCGCTCGCGCGGAGCGGGCCCATACACAGGGTGGCAGAGAGGCGCGTGTACGAGATTGCCGAAGCCATGGGGGCAGAACTCATCCATGCCCAGACCAAGACGGCGCTCGTGTGCGCCGACCTCGCGCACGAGAAGCTCGGCATCCCCGTCATCGACCACGAGCACCACCTCTACCGCACCGACCGCTACCCGGTCGTCATCGCGGAACTCTCCGCGCACGCCGAGCACGTCATTACGACCGGCCCGTTCATGCGTGGGCGCCTCCTCGAGGAAGGGCTCGACGCTGCGCGCGTGACGAGCGTAGCGCTCGGCGTCTCGCTTACGGACTACCCGAAACTCGCGGCCTCGGAGCGAGCCGAGGCGCGTGCGCGCCTCGGCCTCACCGATGCGGATAAGGCCGTCCTCTCTGTCTCGCGCATCGTGCACGGCAAGGGGCTCATGCGGCTCGCGGAAGCCTTCGTAGAGGTCGCGCAAGCGGTGCCGGAAGCGAAGCTCATGATCGTGGGCGACGTGACCGATGAGGATTTGAAACGGGAACTCATGCAGCTCCGTCGCACGGAGAAGCTCTCGAACCGTTTCCGCATCTATCCAGGCGCGTTCGACGTGCGCCGCTACCTGGCGGCAGCAGACGTATTCTCATACCCGGTCATCGCGAAGGGGCTCTCGGTCATGGAGGCGATGGCGACCTCCCTCCCTATCGTCGCGAACGTGACCAACCGGAAGCCTGTCCTCGTTGCGGACGGCGTCGAGGGGCTCCTCACGCGCTCGACCTCGGAGCACCTCATAGACCCCGGCGAGATTGCCAAGAAGCTCACGTACCTCCTCACGCACCCTGCGCAGATGCGGAAGATGGGGAAGGCGGCGCGCATGAAGATCGAGCACGGCTACTCGTTCGAGCACCACCTAGACGGCGTCCTCAAAGTGTACAGACAGGTGCTTCTAAGCACCGCGAAAGGGAATCTGCCGGCACGTACGGCGCCGAAAAAGGCCCCGAAGGGCCTCTCGCTTCACGGCCTATAGGTCGCTCGCTCATCAGCGAGTTTTCACCCAGAGATAGATATCTTCGAGCGCCTTCACGCCGTCGCCCGCGGCGATGTTGTTCTGGTGGTAGAGCTCATCGGTGCAGTCTCCCGCGGCCCAGACGCCCTCCACGCTCGTGCGCTGATTCCTCGGGTCGGCTACCACGCGCTTCACCGGATCGAGGTCGAGAAGGCCCTCCACGAAGCTCGTGTTCGGGATAACGCCGGCTTCCACGAAGATGCCGGACACCTTGAGCTCCTTCTCTTCGTCCGTGTCCTTGTCTCTATACTTCAAGCCCGTCACGAATCCTTCACCGAGCACTTCGGTGGGCTCAGCATGGGTGATGACGCGCATCTTCGGGTCGGCGGTCACCTTCTCGACGGTCACCTTGTCGGCCTTGAATTCCTTGTGGCGGTGGATGAGCGTGACGCTCTTCGCGTAGGCGAGGAGCTGCGCTGCCGTCTCGAAGCCAGCGTTGCCGCCGCCCACGACGACGACATCCATGTCGGCGAAGAGCGGGCCGTCGCAAGAGGCGCAGTAGGTGACACCCTTGTTCTCGAACTGTAGGGCGCCTGGTACGTCGAGCTTCCTGCGCCCTGCGCCGCTCGCGATGAGCACCGACTTCGCCTCATGCGTCTTTCCGTCTTTCGTGGTGGCCTTGAATCCGCCGTCGATCTTCTCGAGCTTCTCGACGTGTCCGCCAATACAGAGCTCGAGGTGGTGCCCCTCGAACGCTTCCAGGTGTGCCCGCATGCTCTTCGCGAGGTCGGCGCCGGAAATCTTCGGCGTGCCTATCCAGTTCTCGATGCCTTCGGAGACGACCGACTGGCCGCCTACTTCTCCGGCGATGAGCGTGGTGTAGAGGTGCTTACGGGCGGCATAGACGCCTGCGGCGACGCCTGCCGGGCCGCCGCCGATTATGATGAGGTCCTTCATTGGTCCCCAGTATACCAAAAGCGCGCAACGTGGCTCCCCGTGGATAGGTTCTCATGATAGAAGTGCGATTCAGAGGGGAGTACCATGGCTCTTTTGCAGAAGAAACTTCAGGGCGTACTGCTCGGAAGCGATACCCAGCATGCCCAGCTTGAGCGCGCTCGCGCGCTCGACGCGTACCTAGGAGAGGTCGAACAGCACCTTTCCGACGGCGACGTGCCGAGTGCTCAGGCGCTCGTGGCACGCATGCGTCGGTTCGTGGCACTCGTCACGACCGAAAACGGCCCCGCATGAGCGGGGCCGTCCGGTTTCTACACAATGAAAAAGCGGATGGAATCGTCTCAGATGCAAGGCGCGGGATGTGAGCGAACGCAGACGTACTAAAGTGTACGGCGGAGAGAGCGAACGGGACCCGTAACGCAGCAGGTGAGGCGATTACGCCGGTTTACTTTTTATGCCTGCGGAGGAAGGCCGGTATAGCTCCCCACGCCTCATCTTCCTCGCTTGCTGCTGGCGGCGTGACCGGCGCGATATCTTCGCGCTTCTTCGGGCTCGCCGTCACGATAGGCTCTTCCTTCTCGATAGGCACGACCGGAGTCTCCTTCTCAGGCTTCTCCTCCTTCGCGTCCTTCTTCGGCTCTTCGCGCTTCAGTATCTCGTGATAGATGCGGCCGCGCTCCTCCTCGCGCTCCTCCGGCTGCATGGAGAAGAGGGAGCGCTCGGGCGACGCCGTCGCGTGGTGCGCGGCGCTCTCGGGGAAGCCGGTAGCGATGACGATGATGCGTATCTGGCCCTTCTTGAGCTTCTCGTCGCGCATCATACCGAAGATGACCTTCGCGTTCTTATCGACCGACTCGTTGATGACCTTCGCAGCCTCCTGGATTTCCATGATGCCGAGGTCCTCGTGGCCGGCGACCACGAAGAGGATGCCCTTCGCGCCACTGATGGAAACGTCGAGGAGCGGTGAATTGACCGCCTTCTTGGCAGCTTCTGCCGCGCGCTCGTCGCCCTCGGCGACGCCGATACCCATGAGGGCCGGGCCGGCGCCTTCCATGATGGCCTTGATGTCGTTGAAGTCGGTGTTGATCTCGCCCGGCGTCGTGATGATGTCGGACACGCCCTCCACCGCCTGGCGGAGTATCTCGTCGGACATCGCGAACGCGTTCTTTGCGGAGGTCTGCGCCTCCACGATGGAAAGGAGCTTGTCGTTCGGGATCACGATGAACGCGTCCACTTCCTTCTTGAGCTCGGCGAGGCCGGTCTCCGCGATGGTCTTGCGCTGGGCGCCCTCGAACGAGAACGGTCGCGTGACGACCGCGATGACGAGCGCGCCTATCTCCTTCGCTATCTTCGCGACGATAGGCGCGGCGCCGGTGCCCGTACCGCCACCCATGCCGCCCGTGATGAACACCATGTCCGAGCCCTGGAGCGCTTCCTGGATCTCTTGGCGCGTCTCTTCCGCAGCGCGACGACCCATGTCTGGGTTCATACCGGTGCCGAGACCGCGCGTGAGGTTCTTGCCGATGTGAATCTTCTTCTTCGCTAAGCTACGGTGAAGGTCCTGCGCGTCCGAGTTCACCGCGATGAACTCCACGCCACGGACCTTCGAGTTGATCATGTGATTCACGGCGTTCTTGCCGGAGCCGCCGACGCCTACCACCCGGATGCGGGCGAAGGTCTCGATTTCAGGCTGAACGCGTTTGGACATACGATAGGGTATATGAAGTTTCGGTCATGATACCACTCATGACCGGCTTGCAAACCTTGACAGGAAAGTGCTTTCAGGTGGCCCTACGGCATGAATTGGCCCAGGAATTTCCTGAACGATTGGAACATCGGCTGTTTCGGTGCGGCAGTGTCGCCGGTGAGGCCCCAGAGGGCGAGGCCATAGGCGACGGCCCAGGTCGCGTCGCGAATCTTGGTGTCGGAAGAGAGCCGGAATTCCGCGAGCCGTGCCGGGAGCTTGAGTGAGCCCTTGGCGACGTCGGCGATAGTCCCGACGCCCGAACCGCCGCCGCTTATGATGATGCCGGCAGGCAGCGGGCCGCGGCGGCCGAGGGACTTCAGGTGCTTATCGATGAGTGCGAACATGGAATTCAAGCGCGAGGAAATGAGGTCGTCTACTTTCTTTCGCGGGTACATGGTGCCCGAGAGCTTGCCGAGCTTCACGCGCTCTGCTTCCTCGAGCGAGATGCGGAACCCGAGCGCGATGTCGTCGGTGATGTGGGAGGAACCCATCGGGAACACCTTCACCGAGACCGGGATGCCTTCATCGTAGACAACAATCGACACCGTTTCGGCGCCGATGTTCGCGAGGACGCAGCCCTTCATCTTCTGGTCGTTATTCAAGAGCACGTAGGAGCCGGCCAAGGGCGAAGCCATCTGGTCGATGACCTCGATGTCGGCTTCCTCGACGGCCTCTTGAAGCGCTTTGGCGTGCTGGGAGAGGCTCGTGACGAAGAGGTAATCAACTTCGAGCCGCACGCCCTTCATGCCGAGCGGGCTTCCGAGCGCCTTCGTGCCGTCGACGCGGTATTCGACGGGAATCGTGTGGAGGACTTCGCGGTTCAGGAACGCAGGCTTCGCGGTCTCGAGCGCGGCCTTCTCGGCTTTCTCGAGGTCGAGTTCGGTAATCTCCTGGTCGGCGCGGCTGATGATGGCTTCGCCGGTGGCACGCGCCTCGTCGAGCGAGATGCCGCCCACGGCGAGGAAGCCGGTCTTCAAGGGCACGTGCGCGAAACTCTCCGCCTGACGTTTCGCCTCAAGGATGCTCGCGGTGACCTCTTCCTTATTGACGATGTAGCCGTGCCGCAGGCCTTTGCTCTCGGCGAGGCCGGTGCCGATGATGCGCAGCTGGCGCCCTCCTTGCTTATCGATTACTTCCTCGACGACCACCAGTTTTACTTGGTAGGTTCCGATGTCGATTCCGGTGGCGATGCGTCGTGACATGAGAAGGTAAGTCGCGCGTGTCCAACTTGGCCAGATGCGCCAAGATTTTCCGCTCGCGTTCCTCCATGGTAGCGCCATGAGGGTACCCTTTCAAATGGAGACAGCCGTGGATAAACAATAGGAGCACAAATCTTGAAGGGCTGAGGCCAAAAGTCGGCGCCTGCTTTTCCGCTTCCGCGAGGCAGATGATGATCTCGCCATGCTTTACGCCGACCTCGTAGGAGAGCACGTTCGGCGCGTAGTCTTTCTTACGGAGCGCCTGGTTCAAGCGCTTGGCTTCAGACGGGCCGACGAAGACGAGTGAGAGCTCCCAGCCAGGGAGCGCCCTCTCGAGTGCCTCGGCAAACGGCACACGCGGCGCTTTGCGCCGCGTCTTGTTCGCTATGGACAGGTTCGTTTTCATACGGTTCGCAAAAAGGCCTTGGATACAAGGCGCGGGCGACGAACGAACGCAGACGTACTCGAGCGTACGGCGGAGTGAGTGAGTGGGACCCGTAACGCAGTAGACAAGGCCTTTTTGTGGAGCGTCTATTTGCGGCGCGTGCGGCGGGCGGTCGGGTCAATCTTCCCGAGCTTCACGAGCTCGACGTAGCGCTCGCGGCGCTCCTTGCTTATCATTGCGCGCTTGTGGTCGACGTTCTTCGACTTGCTGCGCTTCCAGTAGCGGCGGTCGCGCATCTCGCGCACGAGACCGAGCCCCTGCGCGCGGCGGGTGAATCGGCGGATAAGCGCGGACGAACTCTCGTTCTTGCCGCGACGGACCTCTACTCGTGTGCTCTGTGTCATGTGAGAGCGACTGTACCACATATAGGTATGAAAAG
>JAKAMK010000001.1 GCA_021812925.1 bacterium
AGCCGAGCCGCGCGAACCAGTTCTCGCCTAGCACCGCGCCCGTGAGCCGCCACCCCTCCTTCCCCCGGACGAGGACGAGGTCGCTCTCGGCCAAGGTGGGGAGCGCTGCAGCGAGCTTCGCGCCCGAGCGCCGGAGCCCCTGCGCGCGCACACGCACGACGCCGAGGTCGCGCGTGAGGATGGTCACGAGCGTGTTCGCCTCACCCGCGCTCGTGCGCGCGAGCACGAACCCCCGCGTGTCGTACTTGTGCCGCATGGCGAGGGTCAGGGATTAGGGGTCAGGTTTCAGAAGGAGCATGCGCGGGATGCTCCGCATTTCCTAACACCTGATCCCTGACACCTGAAACCTTCAGGGAAAAGCGCACCGTGCCCGAGGAGAGTTCCGCCGCGTATGGCCCATCGCCCTTCACGACATCGACCGGGTCGCCCTGCGCGTAACCCTCGCTCTTCCTCGCTTCCGCGACCGCGCGTGCGAACGCGCGCGCGTCACCCTCCGCGACGAGTTCCGGCGTGAGCTCGGTGTCGAGCTCGACCGCCGAGTAACCGGTGATGACCTTCTTCACGTTCACCTCTTCCGCGAGGATGGCTGCGAGTTCCGGCGTGAGTTCGTCCTGTACCCGGAGCTTCGCGAGAGGCTGGCGCACTTTTATCCCCGCCTTCTGACGCAGCTGAAGCGTGTCCGAGGCGAGCGCGCGGACGCGCTCCATGCCGTGCATGAGCGCGCGGTCGTCCTTGCGGCTGAACCAGGCGAACCCGAAGAGGCCGCTGCCCTGCTCCGGCCACGCAGCGAGATGCACGCTCTTCGGGTCGTGCTCGCGCTTCACCGCCTGGTACACGCGCTCGGCGAGGAACGGCGCGAACGGCGCGAAGAGGCGCGCGACTCCGTGGAGCACGTCGCGCAGGGTCGCGAGCGCCGCGGCGTCGCCCTCGCGCGCACGGTCGCGGATGCGCCGCACGTACCACTGCGAGAGGTCCTCCGCGAGCTTCGCGAGGGTGCGCGACGCCTCGAAGAGGTCGTACCGGTCGAGCGCGGTGGTCACCGCCTCGGTCGTCTCGGCGAGCCGCGCGCGCATCCAGCGGTCGAGCACCGTCTCCTCGCCCGCTTTCGTCGCACCCTTGAAGAGCTCATAGAAATTCGCGCTGTTCTCCACCCACGAGAGCACCTTCGCCGCCTCCCGCACGGTCTTCTCGTCGTAGTTCTTCGTGTCGCCCGGGCCGGTCACCGAGTACATCCAGAACCGGAGCGCATCGACGCCCCACTGATCCATCTCGGCCCACGGGTCGACGACGTTCCCCTTCGACTTGCTCATCTTCTGCCCCTCCGCGTCGAGGAGGTGGCCGAGCGAAACGACGTTCTTGTACGCCTTGCCGCGCCCCATGAGCGTGCCGACCGCGAGCAGGGTGTAGAACCAGCCGCGCGTCTGGTCTATGGCCTCCGAAATGTAGTCGGCCGGGTACGGAACCTTCGAGAGGTACCGTGCGAGCGTGTCCTTCGGCGACTTCTCTTTCGCGCCCTGCGCGAATGGCATCGCGCCCGAGTCGAACCACACGTCGATGACCTCGGGGACGCGGCGGAGCTCCGTGCCCTTCTCGGACACGAGCACCACGTCGTCGATGTACGGCCGGTGCAGGTCGAGCTCGTAGTCGTCGTTGTGCGGGAGCGGCACGAAGTCGAGCTCCTGCACCGCGCCGTTCTTCGCGCTCGCGAGCACACGATCAAGAATTCCGTTCGCCGACTCCTTGTCTGCGCCCGCGACGAGTACCGCAGCGGACTCGAACATGACCCCGTGCCCCACGACAAGCACCCGCTCCTGCGCGAGCGTCCGCTCGAGCTCGTAGAGGAAGGAGCCGAACCGGTTCTTCGCATCGAAATAGCTCTCGCCCCCCGGCATCGCGTCCGCGTACCGGTGCGTGCGCTTCCATTCCCAGAACGCATCGAACCGGCCCGGCTGTTTGCCGCTATAGTCACCGAGCCCGAGCTCGCGGAGCCGATCGTCGTAGACGATTGTCTCCTTCGCGATGCCGAGCGCCTCCGCGACGCTCTCGGCAGTCTGCTTCGTGCGCAGGAGGGGCGACGCATAGATCTTCGTGATGCCCTCGCGTGCGAGCCGTTTCCCAGCTTCGCGCACCTCGGTACGGCCGAGTTCGGTCAGACCGTTCGACACCTCGCCGTCCGAATCGAGGTACCCCTTCGCATTCCCCTCGGACTGCCCGTGCCGCATGAGGAAATACTTGTTGCCGCTCTTCTTCGTGTGCGACTTCAGTTCCTCGACCGAACCGACGACGAGCTGCTCCGCGCCGTCTGCGCTCTGCCACACGGGCAGGGGCGTCCCCCAGTACCGCTCGCGCGAAATCGCCCAGTCCTTCACGCCGCGCAGCCACTCGCCCATGCGTCCGTCCCTGATGTACGCCGGCTCCCAGTGCACGCCCTCGTTCTCCTTGACCAGCGTGTCGCGGAGGTCCTGCATGCGGAAATACCACGAGTCGCGCGCGTAGTAGACGAGGCGCGTCTTGCAGCGCCAGCAGAACGGGTAGCTGTGCTCGTACTTGCTCTTCGCGAAGAGGAGGTTCTTCGCGGCGAGGTCTTTCACGATGTCGACCGCGAGCTCCTCGTCCACGACCGAACGGCCGGCGAGCTCGCCCGTGCCCTCGATGAACTTCCCCTCCTGCGAGACGAGGTGGACCTTCGGAAGCCCGAGCGCGGTGCCGAGGTCGAAGTCCTCCTGGCCGTACATGACCGCGGTATGCACGATGCCCGTGCCGTCCTCGGTCGTGACGAAATCCGCCGGATACACCTGGAACGCCTTCGCGAACTTCGGCTTCTCGGATTCCGGCGCGAGCGCGCGCGCGTACGGGTACAGCGGCTCGTACGCGAGACCGACGAGCGCCGCGCCGCGCACGGTCTTCTCGACGTTCGCATCCGCGAGCCCGAGGTCCGCGAGCCGCGCGGACGCGGCTATCGCGTAACCGTCCGCGCGCTGCACGATCTTGTACTCGACGTGCTCGCCGACCGCGAGGGCGACGTTCCCGGGCAAGGTCCACGGCGTCGTCGTCCATGCGAGGAGGAAGACGTCGCCCGCGAGGCCAAGCTTCTCCTTCGCGTTCGTCACCTTGAACTTCGCGGTGACGGTGAGGTCCTTCACGTCCTGGTAGCCCTGCGCGAGCTCGTGCGCGGAGAGCGCGGTGCCGCAGCGCGGGCACCATGGGACTATCTTGTAGTCCTTGTAGAGGCGGCCGTCGTCAGCGACGTGCTTGAACACGTGCCACAGCACCTCCATGTACGGCGCGTCGAACGTGAAGTACGCCTTCGACTCGTCCACCCAGTAGCCGATGCGCTTCGTGAATTTCGCCCAGAGGTCGATGTAGCGCAAAACGCTCGCGCGGCACTTCGCGTTGAACGCGGCGACGCCGTACTTCTCGATGTCGGGCTTACCGGAGAAGCCGAGCTCCTTCTCGACCTCGAGCTCGACCGGCAAGCCATGCGTGTCCCAGCCCGCGCGGCGCGAGACGTGGTACCCGCGCATGGTCTTGTAACGCGGAATGGCGTCCTTGAACGCGCGGCTCTCGAGGTGGTGGATGCCCGGCTTCCCGTTCGCGGTCGGCGGACCCTCGTAAAACACGAAATCACCCTTCGGTGCGGGCTTCTCGAGGCTCTTCTCGAAGACGTGCTCGCGCTCCCAGAACGCGAGCGTCTCCTCCTCTTTGCGCGCTATCTCAGATTTCTGCGGGCCATCCGTCATATCGGGTAACAATAGCCCCGACACCGACGGATGCCAAGTATACACGCGATATTCTGGGCGCCACCACTATATGCTCGCGGTTCACTGCGGCGCGCGCCGTGCGTCGGTAACGGGGTAAACCGTTACGCCATAAAAAAGAAATGCCGCGAGCCCTCGCGGGTTCACGGCATTTCGTATCATCAGTTCGACATCTCCCCTGCAGCAACCACTACGGGGACTACGCGTACTCCGCCGGAGGCGCGTCGAACGGCGGCCTCAAGCGCCGAGGTGGCCTGCGCGGGAAAATCTCTCTCGAGATCGTCCACACGGTAGCGCTCCCAGTGCGCCGAACCATCCGGTTCGGCGTGGAGCCATACGGGCAAGCCCACTTGCTCGACCTGCGTACGCAGATCAGAAATCGTGCTTGCGCGCATGTCAGCGCCCTCCCCGTTCGACGCGGCCGCGACAACCTGCGTTGTCGCTGCCGCCCGAAGGCCGATGGCCACTCCTGCGCCGAGGCCTCGCCGCAGAACCCGGCGCCGAAACCGAAGAAACTGGTTTCAGTGCGTCGCGATCCTGGAAGTCGCGGTTGTAGATGTCTGCCGACGGACCGGCATAACCGATGACATCGTCATTCTTGTGCAAGGTTCATCCCCCTGTTTTGGCAGAATTGCCGCAAAAACTATAGCAATTACGCGGAAGCTTGACAAGTCACATGCGTTCTGGTGCAGGAATGCCGAGCAGGTTGAGACCGTTCGCCATCGTGTTCGCAAACGCACGCGCGACTTTCAGTTTGTACGCTTCTTCCGGAGAGCCGAGCACCTGCTCGCTCGCGTAGAACGAGTTCCAGGCAGAGGCGAGCTCGAGGAGGTAGGTCGTGAGGAGGTTCGGCGCGAGCTCTTTCGCCACGCGCGCGGCTACTTCCGGGTAGTGCAGGATGACGCGCTCGATAGCATACGGCTCCGCCGGCTCCTCCGCGCCTCCCGCGTCCTCGGATTCGTACGCGAGGAGCTTCAGCGCGCGCACGAGTGCGTACTGGAGGTACGGCCCCGAGTCACCCTCGAGAGAAAGCGACTTCTCGGGGTCGAAGACGATGTCCGAGCCGGGCGCCTGCCGGAGCACCATGAATTTCACCGCGCCCACGGCAACTTGCTCCGCGATGAGCGGGTCGTCGTTCTTCTCGCTCGCCTTCTGCATGACGCCCGCGAGCACGTCGTTCGCGGTGATGACGTTCCCCTCGCGCGAGCTCATCTTACCGGAGGTGAGCGTGAGGAATCCGGTCGCCACGTGCTTCATCTTCGCGGCGAGACCAGCATTAATTTCCCCGAGCGCAGCGAGCACGGTCTTGAAGCGGCCGGTTTGCTCGTTGCCCGTGAGGATGATGACCTCATCGCTCGGCCAGCGTTCTTCTTTCAAGAACGCGAGACCGATGTCTTTCGCTTCGTAGGTCGGCGTATCTTTCGAGGTGATGAACACCATCGTGTGTACGCCTTTCGGCTCGCCGTCGTAAATCACGGCGCCATCGCTCTCTTTGAACACGCCCCTCGCGAGCCCGTCTCGCACGACGCGCACGCCCGTCTCGGTCGTGTCGCTGTCGAAAAGTTCGAAATCGAAGTGCGTGCCGAGCATCCGCCACGTGCGACGGAACGCTTCCATGGAAATCTCTCTGCCACGGCGCCAGAGGTCCATGACCGCGCCGTCCTCTCCAGCGTAAATAGTCTGGTTGAGCGCATCTATCTCTTCTCTCGCGCTCGAGTCCTCCTCGTACGCCTTCGAGCCCTCCGCGTACGCTTCGCCTATCTGCTTCGCGCTCTCGGGCTCCGAGACGCCGTGCTTGCGAAGCGCCCACAGCGCCTTCGCGACGTTCGGGCCGACATCGCCGCCGAAGGTGTCACGCGCGAGCGTGGCGCCCTCGTTCTCGATGAGACGCGAGAGCGATTCGCCGACAATGGTGCCCACCAGGTGCCCCGCGTGCATTTCCTTGAACGCGTTCGGGTTCGAGTACTCGATGAGCACGCGCTTCCCTTTCTCGTGCTCATTCTTCCCCCACGCTTCGCCCTGCGCGCCTGCTTCGTCTACCGCAAAGGCGACGGCAGCTTTCGAGAGCGTGATGTTGATGAAGCCGGGCCCGGCGACTTCGACGCGCGAGGCGTCCGCGCCGAGTCCTTCCTGAATCGCGAGGACGAGCGCGTCCGCGAGTTCGCGCGGGTTCTTCCCCGCGACTTTCGCGGCCGCCATCGCGGCATTCGTCGCGTAGTCGCCGTGCGCCAAGTCACTCGGCCGTTCCACCGAGAACGACACGCCCTCCACACCCGCTTTAGCGAGCGCCTCTTCCACGGCCTTCCGAATCTTCTCCTCCATTGCCGCGACTATAGCAGAAATCCGCCCGAACAGGAGTCGGGCGGATTTGCGTCTTTTGTCGAAAAGACCCTCTATTCGTTCGGATTGAACACCCGGTACTTGTCGGGATTTATGAGGACCGTGAAAGCTGAAAGTATCGCCTGCGCGATAATCTCCTCTCGGTCAAGAACGCCTTTTGAAAGAAACTTGTGCGGATCTTTCTCGCCGCCCGCAAGGCGCTGGACGACATGCCCGAGCTCAGTTGCCTGCTCGCGCACCTCGTTGACCATTTGCGTCGGGATCGGGAGAGCCGCCCCAAGTGCCGCCCCCATAACCTGCCAACGTGGGTATCGCACAACGATAGCCGGCGGGTCGAACCAGCGTGGGCCGATTTCAACCAGACCATTCTCGATACCAATGCCAATGTCCGCATTGTGCGCCGACAGAGCCGCTTCAGCACGGTTGTAGGCACCTTCAAACATCTGATCGAGTCCAAATGGCTGATCGGGCACGCCCGACTGCGTTTCACCTGTGCGGAGTTCGTACCCAGCAAGTTCCAGGTCACCGAATCCAGCGATGCCGCGTTCTTGCAGAATCGCGAGCGCCTTCTCGACTGCGCGAATTTTGAGGGCACTTTTCGTACCCACTGCAATGATGAGGCTCATGGGGTTTTACCTCCTTCCACAAGAGCTCCGCATGCACCCTACGCCCTCTGCCCCTCTTTTACAACTCACACCCCCATCAAAGTGCCCGCTATAAAGGTATGATATATCATACCTTTACGAATGCCGCCGCGCGGGGACGCCGAAATAATCTGACGGGCTATGCTTCGAGCCCGCGCAGCATTTTGTCGACGTACTGCCAGCGCTTCCCTGCTTTAGGCGGCATGCCGAGGTGGAGCACACGGATGAACATATCCAGCGGCGTCTCTTGTTTAAAATGCCGCGTGTGCCTGCGCGCATAGCGCATGATATGTTTGTACTTCCCCTCTTTCGTCTCGCGCCACAAACGCACAACGGTCTGCCGCGTCACGCCGAGCGCTTCCTCTATCTGCGTGAACGAGTACCCGCGCACGAGAAGCACGACGACTGCAAGCCGCTTCGCGAGCATGACCCGTTCGGTCTGTGAGAGTAGTTCGCCCGCAAGGATGCGCGCCGCCTGTTTGGTCGGCGCCGCTGATAGGAACTCGAGAAACTGATCCGCGAGTTCGTCGGCCACTTTCTTCTTTATTTTCTTCTTGGAAACATGCGCCATGGTTCTTTCTGAGTACGAGTGAGGTATGATATATCATACCTCACTCGTACTCCATTCGTTAGTCGCGTGGCGGAAGAAAAAGGCGCGCCCACCATGCGGGGGCGCGCCCGACCGAAAGCGGTCATTCGAGGGCGACCTCGTCGTCCGGGTACGGCGGCACCCGGAGCGCGAGGTACGCGTGCAGCCGTTCACGGACGCGTATGCCGTACGAGACTTCGTCCACTTCCGTGTCCTCAACCTCGAATGGCGCGACCGATTCGAGCGACCGCCACGTGAGGAGGTCGTCGCCGGTGACGTCCTGCGGCGCAATCCGCAGCCGCTCAGCGACCGACTCGATGCGCTCGAGCCACTCGTGCCACTCGGTCTGCGGCACGAAGAGTCCGCGGAGCGTATCGCGACGTTCCGCGAGCGCGTACAGCGCTTGCCACGGCCGCCCTTCCTCGACGGTATGTACGAGGGCCGAGTACAGCTCGGCATCAAGGTCCTGGTGGAGCATCCACTCCTCCTTCCTGTGTATGAACCCCGCGCGGAGTATAGGGTCGCCCCTATGAATATGCGGTGAGCGGCGGCTCAGGCGAACGACTCGGGGATGGGGTGCGCCGCAGCGAGCGTCTTGATCTTCTCGTGCGCGGCGGCGGCTGATTTGGTTTTGAGAACCTCGAGCATGAGGCGGGCGACCTCCGCGGATTCGGCTGTGCCGAATCCGCGCGTCGTTATGGCCGGCGTGCCGAAGCGGATGCCGGAGGGATCGAGGGGCTTCCTGGGATCGTCCGCAATCACGTTTTTATTGAGCGTGATGCCCGCCTCGTCGAGGAGATGCTCCGCCTCTGCGCCCGTGACGCCGAGTGAGCCAAAGACGTCGGCGAGGATGAGGTGGTTCGAGGTGCCGCCGGTAATCATGCGGACCTTGTTCTCTTTCAGTACTTCCGCCATCGCGCTCGCGTTCTCGACGACGCGCTTCGCATACGTCTTGAACGACGGGCGGAGCGCCTCGCCAAAGGCAACTGCCTTCGCCGCGATCTGGTGCATGTGCGGACCGCCCTGGAGCCCTGGGAAAATCGCCTTGTCTATCTTCTTCGCAACGTCCTCGGACTCGCGCGTGAGGATCATGCCGCCGCGCGGACCGCGCAGCGTCTTGTGCGTCGTGGTCGTCATCACGTCGAATCCGTAATCGAACGGATTCTTCTGCGAACCGCCCGCGATGAGCCCCGCGATGTGCGCGACGTCGGCCATCGCGACCGCACCCACCTCGTGCGCGATATCGGCGATCTTCTGCCAGTCGAGCTCGCGCGGGTACGCAGAAAATCCGGCGAGCACGATTTTCGGCCGCTCTTTCTTCGCGGTTTCCGCGAGCGCAGCGTAGTCGATTTCGCCGGTCTCCACGTCCTTCATCTTGTAGCGGACGAAGTTGAAGATTTTCGCGATGTAGGTGACCGGATGTCCGTGGGTCAGGTGCCCGCCATGGGAAAGGTCCATGCCGAGGACGGTGTCGCCCGGCTCGAGGAGGCCGAAGTACGCGCCGATGTTCGCATTCGCACCGCCGAGTGGCTGCACGTTCGCGAATGCGGCGCCGAAGAGCTTCTTCGCGCGTTCCTGCGCGAGGCGCTCCACCTGGTCGGTGAATTCCTGTCCACCGTAGTAGCGCTTCCCGGGGTACCCTTCCGAGTATTTGTTCGTGAGCGAGGACGCCATCGCCTCTTTCACGGCGCGGCTCACGTAGTTTTCGCTCGGGATGAGCTCGAGCCCTTCCGCCTGGCGCTTCTCCTCCCCCGCTATCGCCTCGTATACCTCCCGGTCTTCTTGCTCTAGAAATTCGTACATAGTCGTTGTGTTAACGATTGAATAAATAAACCGATGTACGTTGTTAGATCATACGCGTCATGAATGCGTTCCCGAACTGCCCCAGCCCTTCTCGCCGCGGTCGCTCTCGGCGAGCTCCGCGACCTCTTCTATGGAAACGTGTTCGACTTTCTGCACGAGCATCTGCGCCGCCTTCTGCCCTTTCGCGATAGTCTGCGGCTCGTCGGAGAGGTTCGCGAGACACATGACTATCTCGCCGCGGAAGCCTTGGTCGATGACGCCGCCCAAGACCTTCAGGCCTTTCTTGTGGGAGAGACCGCTCTTGTCCCAGACGAGCCCCACGGTCCCCTCGGGCAGCTCGACCGCGATGCCGGTCGGGATGCGACCCCTGCCGCGTGCCGGAATAACTACCTCCTCGACCGCGCAGAGGTCGAGCCCCGCGTCTCCCGCGTAGGCTTTAGGCGGCACGACCGCGTCCGGGTGGACCTTTTGTACCTTCAGAATCACGCCCCGATTGTACCACTGGCGGCGCGCAGGCTATCATGCCTCTCATGAAGCCCTACGCCGAGCGCACACCGGATACCCAGTACCGTGACCGCCTCAAGCAGATTCTCGAGACCGGTACGCTCGTGAAGGACACGCCGCAGGGCGTCGGGGCGCTCACGAGCTTCGGCACGCTCCCCCCGATGGTGTTCGACCTTTCGAACGGCATCCCGCTTATCACAGAGCGGAAGATAGGGTTCTGGAAGAAGCCGATTGCGGAAATCACCGCGTTTATTAACGGAGCACGTACTATCGACGAGCTTGAGACGTTCGGCTGCAACTTCTGGGGCGACTACCGCGGCCAGGGCACGAAATTCGGGCTTGAGCCCGACGACCTCGGCCCCGGCTCGTACGGCGCCGCATTCCATGATTTTGAGATACCCGAAGGTGGCACGCTGAACCAATTCGCACAACTGCTCGATCAGCTGAAACAGTATCCTTCCATACGCACACTCCTCGTAACGCCCTGGAAGCCCTACTACACTGCCCGCGGACCGAACCGGAAAGTCATCGTGGCGCCGTGCCATGGATGGCTCCATTTTCGTGTCGTGGACGGCAAGCTTCATATGCGCATGGATCAGCGCTCGGCTGATATGCCGATCGGCGTACCGTCGAACATGATTCAGTACGCCGCACTCCTGCTCATGATCTGCCAGGTGACTGGGTACGAACCGGGAAACTACATACACAGCCTTTCCGACGCTCATATTTATGAAGACCAGATCGACATGGTGCGCGAACTTATCACGCGCGAACCGCGCCCATTTCCGACCCTCACGCTCGACGCGGGAGTGAAGAACCTCTTCGCATTCCGCGCCGATCACTTCACGCTCGAGGACTACGACCCACACCCGGCGATGAAAATTGCGTACCGCCCATGAAAAAGAAACGCACTGTCGACGTCGCGAGCTCGAAACTATCCAAGCGCGGCGACTACACCGAGGTGCTCGAAGCGATCGACTCAGGGGCGTTCTGCCCTTTCTGTGAGGGAAACCTCTTCAAGCATCATCGCAAGCCAATCCTTTTCAAGACCAAGCACTGGCTCGTAACCGAAAATGCGTGGCCCTATGCAGGCTCGCGCCATCACTTCCTGCTTATTACGAAAAAGCATGTCGAACGTACCGAGGATGCGCGGCCGACCGTACTGGCAGACCTTCATGCAGTGTATGAACGCTTGGTCCGCGACTACGGCCTCAAAGGCGCGACGCTCGTGATGCGCTCGGGTGATTCCGCGTACACGGGGGCCACCGTGCAGCACCTGCATGCGCAGATACTGTCTGGGTCTAAGCGCACGAAGCGGACCGTACCGCTTACGGCAGTGGTAGGCTTCAAGAAGCCGTAGGTTTGTCGACGACACGGATTATCTCGACTCCTTTCGCACGCAGCGCGTCCGCCCCCTCGACTAGCGAGTACCCCTCCGAGTAATACAGGCGGCGGATGCCTGCATTCGCACATGCATAGGCGCACGGAGGACATGGGAACGTAGTCACGTAGAGATCGGCGCCCTCGGTCATGATGCCGCGCCTTGCCGCTTCAGTGAGCACGCCGACCTCTGCATGGAGTGCCGAAGCGGCTTCGATGTGCTGCCCGGAATCAAAATTGCTCCTCGGGTCACCGTAGAGGTATGGGTTCTGTTCGGTCGGCTGGTGCGCATTGTATGCAGCGAGCACCGGCGCACCATCTTTCACGAGAACCGCACCCACCTGCCGCCACCAATCGGAGCTTTTTTCCGCGACCGCGACCGCCTTGCTCATGATGTCCCGATCGAACTCGCCCGTCGTTACGGTCGCCGTGTCGACCGGCCGCTCTTTCTTCACCGTTGCATCCCAGTGCCACCGGAGTTTCCACGAAGCGTCGTAAGCGATATTGGAATGGGCGATATACCGTGTAGCCACAGCGCGCGAGACATCCTCGTCCGGCATGACCACCCGCTCGAATGAGGAGAGCTCTCCCGCATTGTCCTTAGAGAGGATGCGCACGTCTGCAAGCAGGCCGAGTGCTTGGATCATCGATCGGACTTCTTGCGGCTCCGCTGCCGGCAGGTTGCGCACGAGCGAGGGGAATTCATCGATGATGTCTCGGCCGAATAGGTACAGGACGCTCCCCGGGTGAGCGCGCAGGAAATCGAGGTACCCGCGGTGCGGCGACGGGATGTACGCGACGAGCGCCGTCTCAGTCGGACAGTTCATGTTTCGCCTCTTCGAGCACCTGGAGGAGCCTGCTCGTGACGCGCTCGATAGCCGTGAGGCTGCCATCGAGCGCCAAGATGCGTATACGCGCGGTCGTACTCGTCTCTGCCTGGGGTTCCAAATTGACGAGGTGCGTGCAGTACTTAGTGATGTGCTCGAGGTTAGGCGGAAGATCTTTCGTCGAAGTCGAGATGATCTGTACGTCCGGACGCACGACCCCGTAAAGCTGATTGAACTCGTACTGCGGTGTGATGATATCGACGCTGCGCAGGTGACCGAGCACGCGACGACGCTCATCCTCTGGAACGATAGGGCGCTTCGGTCCTTTGCGCTGCTTCGTAAGCGCGTCCGTATCGACGCCGACGACCATTATGATGCGGGTGCCCGCAGGATATTTCTTCAGTGCCTCCTCTTTACCCTTCTGAATGTACTCGGCGTGCCCGATGTGGAAGAGATCCCATACGCCCATGGTGAAAGCAATTATGACCCCTCGTGCGCGCAGTTGATCGAGCAGTCCGGCGAGCTCGGCATGATCTGAGACGTAGCGGTCATCAAACGTAGCGGTGCCTTCAAGAATCCGCTCGATCCGCCCCTCTGCAAGGTGAGACGCCATACGGTAGTATGCATAGTACCCATAAACGCCGTGCCATGCCAAACCCCGCGCCGCACATCTCACTTATCGCCGCCCTCGGCGTCCGGACGCGTGCCATAGGCAAGGACGGCAAGCTCCTCTGGCATATCCCCGAGGACTTACGACGCTTCAAGGCGCTCACCGAGGGCCACCCGGTCGTGATGGGCAGGAAGACCTGGGAATCGCTCCCTGAAAAATTCCGCCCGCTTCCCGGACGTACGAACGTCGTCGTGACGCGGCAGGCGGACTACATGGCACCGGGCGCGACAGTGGTCGATTCGCTCGAGAACGCGCTCGCCGCTGCGGCGAGCGCGTTCGGCGCAGACGAGATCTTCATCATCGGCGGCGGCGAGCTCTACGCCGCAGCGCTCCCTCTCGCCTCGCGCCTCTACCTCACCCTCGTCGATTCCGACGCGCCGGCTGACGCCTTCTTCCCCGATTACGAACCCGAGTTCAAGACCGTCATTGAGCACGAGGCGCACCCGGAACACTCGCCGCCATTCGAATGGCGTACGCTCGAACGCTAACGGCAAAGCCCCGCGTGAGCGGGGCTTTGCCTGCAGAAAATCGTAGCGCTACTTCACATCCACGCCCATCGAGCGCGCAGTGCCGGCGACGATGCGCTCGGCGGCCTCCTGCGAGCCCGCGTTCAGGTCCGGCATCTTTTCCTTCGCGATGTCCGCGACCTGCGCCTTCGAGAGCGTGCCGACCTTCTGGGTCGGTGCCTTGCCCGAGCCCTTCTCGAGGCCGAGCGCCCGGAGGATGAGGCGGGACATGGGCGGCTGCTTCAGGATGAAGGTGAACGAGCGGTCATCCATGACCGAAAGCTCGACCGGGATGATGATGCCCATCTTGTCCCTCGTCGCCTCGTTGAACTGGGTGACGAACTGACCGATATTCACGCCCGCAGGACCGAGCGCGGTGCCGACCGGCGGAGCCGGCGTAGCCTTCCCGCCCGGGATCTGGAGCTTGATCTTCTTTACGACTGTAGCCATAGATGTGGGTTACCCTAAAGCACCAAGAACCAAATTGCAAGAAACGACGTGAAGCAACGGCTTTGGGATTCGGGATGATATTTGTAGAGATTGTTTGGTACTTGGTACTTGAGATTTGGTGCTCCTCGATTTTCTACAGTTTCCGAACTTGTAAGAAATCGAGCTCGACCGGCGTCTCACGGCCGAACATGGCGACCATGACCTTCACCTTGCCGCGCTCCTCGTCGACATCGCCCACCTTGCCCTCGAGGTCCTTGAACGGACCGTCCGCGATGACGACGGGATCGTCCTTCATGAGGTCGATGCGGTGCTTCGGGGCCTCGGCGGTCATGCGCTTCATGAGGCTCGAGACCTCGGACTCCTCCATGGGGACCGGCGTGTTGCCGGAGCCCACGAAGCCGGTCACGCGCGGCGTGTTCCGCACGACGAACCACGAATCATCATCGACGATCATGCGGACGAGGATGTACCCCGGGTAAATCTTCTCCTCCTCGACGACGCGCTTACCGCCCTTCACGCGGATCTTCTTCTCGGTCGGCACGACCACGTCGAAGACCTTGTCCTCCATGCCGAGGGACTCGATGCGCTGCTTCAGGTTCCGCTCGACCGCATTCTCGTAGCCGGCGTACGTGTGAATGGTGTACCAGCGCGCATCTTCTGCGCGCGGCTTCGTCTCGTCAGTCACGTGCTTCTTCACCGCGGGCGCGATGTCGGCCATGCCGATCTCGCCGTCGGTAATGATGTCTGCACGCTCCTCCTGCGAAAGGTGCTGTTCGTCCATAGTGGAATCGGTTAGCCGCCGATAATGCTCGAAACCCCGAGCCCGAACACGTAGTCGAGCACGCCGACGAGCACGGCGAGCGCCGCCGCAATGAGGACGACGACGAGCGTGTGCGCGATGGCCGTGCGATTCGTCGGCCACACGATGTGCTTGAACTCTTCTCGCACGTGGTGCAGGTAGGTGGTGAGTGCGTTCATGGCTAGGGGTTAAGGCCCAAATTAAAAACCCCGCGCGGGGTTTTCTTAGGGACCATGGTAGTACGGGATGGCAGGGACGTCAAGCGAGGGCGGCGGCCGGGAGGCCGCCGCCCTCGCTTGATTCGCCCAATCGTACCGAGTCCTACCGGATCTCGTACGTCACCGACACGTGCGCCGTGTAGGTGTTCTGCCCGGTGGGTACGTTCGGGGTCGGAGCCTTCGCGGCGGAATCAGCACCGCCGAGACCGTACGCCATGACCGGGTACGGCATATTCGAGCTCTCGCTGAAGTTCACGATCTTGCCGAGGTCGACGCCGAGCTGGTTCGCGAGGAGCGTCGCTTGTGCGCGCGCCTTCGCGATGGCGTCCGCGCGCGCGGCGTCGTAGCCGGCCGAGGAATCGGCGAGCGCGAACGACGGACCGGAGACGTTCTGCACCTCGAGCTTCCCGAGCCCCTCGAGCACTGCGCCCACCGTCGTGAGGTCGTGGATGGTGAGCTGGATGGTTTCGGATACCTGGTAGCCAGTCACCGTCGGCGAGCCGATCGGGCACGCGACGTTCGGCGGGCACTTGCCGTAGGAGTACTGCGGCGTGATGTCATAGGAGAGCGTGCGGATGTCCTTGTCCGCGATGCCCTGCCCCTTCGAGAAATCGATGGCCGCGTTCGCCTGCTTGGTCGTCGCCGCCTGCGCGTCGGACACCAAGGCCGCGGTGTTCTGCACCGAGAACGTCACGTTCGCGACGTCGGGCGGCAGGGTCGCCTGCCCGTCTGCGGACACGGTTATCGTGTCGGTGGCGGGGTTACTCGGGCGCCCGAAGTCCTGCGCGACCGAGGCGGTTTCCGCGAGGAGGAAGAGTGCGAGTATGGCGAAGAGGCCGACGAGCGCGATGCGCACGAGGGCGCTACCGAACAGTTCATGCATGAGATCGTCTTGCATAGGAAAGGATTACGCGAGTGAGTAATGCATACAGTCTACCGCTTACTGCCCCTCGAGGGTCGAGAGCATCTGCTTCAGGGCCGCCTGGGCGGGCAGCGTCGAGGTATCGAGGGCGGGATCGGTCCAGCCGACAACACCATGATCGATGGCGTCGAACCGGAGCACGTCGTTCGCGCGCGCGAGGTAGTATGCGGTGTCGATGACACCCTCGAAGCGCTCGATCGATACGACCGTGTAGCGGTGCGTGCCGAGCACGGTCGAGGTGAACGCGGTCACGGGGACCGGCGCGCCCGAGGCTCCGCCCACCGCCGTCGCCTGCATCGTGTCGAGCGCCGTTGAGGACGCTGCGATGGCGTAGTCACGGATGACGATGTCTGCCGGCCCCGTCGAGGAAGCCGCCGGAAGCTCGTACGCAGCCGCCACCGAGGTATCGGAGGCGGTGATCGGCACGAATCCTTCCGGCACGGCGTAGGAGATATTGAGCGGCTCGAGCGTCACGTTCGGCGGCGGGCACGCCGGGAACGTGCAGGAGGAGCCCGTGCGCGAGAGCGTCGTACCATCCGGGCACACCTCCGCATCCAAGGGGCAGGCGATCTGCTGGTACGGGTGCTCGGCCGCGTTCCTGTACACGAGCCCGCCGATGCCGACGAGGATGATGACGAGGATGCCGAGGAGCAGGTTTCTCATACGGGAAGTATACAACTCCCGCCGAGGGCGGCGAAGGGCGCACTACTTCCCCGCCCGGAGCTCGTCCCGAATCTCCATGAGCACCTTCAGTTCAGGATTCTCGGCCGGCTTCTTCTCCTCGGCCTTGCGCTTCTTCGTGAGCCGGTTGAGCACCTTCACGAGGAGGAAAAGCGCGAACGCGATAATGATGAAATTGAGGCAGGCCTGGAGGAACACCCCGTACCCGATGACCGCGTCCCCGCCGATAGTCACCGAGAGCTTCGCGAAATCGAACCCGCCCATGAGAAACCCAATGGGCGGCGTGAGCACGTTGTTCGCGAGCGAGGTCGTGATCTGATTGAACGCCGCGCCGATGACGACGCCGACCGCGAGGTCGATGGCGTTACCGCGCACCGCGAACGTCTCGAATTCCTTGAGGAAGTTCTTCATGCCCTCACTATAAAAAAGGTGCGGCCGCTTGGGAAGCGGCCGCACAAGGTAGGGACGGATTACTCAGCAGCGTGCGCTGACTCGAGGGACACTGCACTCCAGCGGGCGATGATGCCCGCAGCGCGCGGTGACACTCGTCGTGATGATCTGGTCTTCCGTGCCGCCGATGACGAGCACCGGGCACGGCACGACCATCGCCGATACCGGCGCGAACTGCGCGAGAACCATCTCGCGCACTGCCCCGCCGCTTTCGGAGCGGAACGGCACGCGCTCGCGCACTCTCGGTGCGAGGAGCAGATCGCGCACATCGGCCTCATTAAGGCAGAATGCGCGACTGCTCGCGAATGAGCGCCAGCAGCGCCAGACGCGCGTCCAGATGGTGCCCCGGTACAAAATACCGGGCGGCGGCGCGCTTGCGAGAAGCACGAGCCGTGACACGAGCGGATTCTGCTTAGCGACGTGCTGCGCGATGAGTCCGCCCATGCTGTGCCCCACGAGTATCGTCGGCCCCGTAAGCGCGCGGCTCACGGAGTCCACGTAGTCCGATATGCGTCGGTACGACGGGTCCTCCTCGGGCCCGTGCCCCGGAAGCGAGAGGCCCCGCACCCGGAAACCGAAGTGCGAAAGCCGATGTGCGAGCGGTGCGACGTGCGACGAATCGCACCACGCACCATGCACAAGGTAAACGTTGAGCACGTCATGCCCTCCTTTTGAACGAGTCAGGGACCATTCCCTGGCTACTATTTAAACACACATGCAATACAATAGCAAGTCTCTGCGCCTCACCGCTGTCCTGGGGCGACGTGTGGGGCTCGAACCCACGACCGCTGGTACCACAAACCAGAGCTCTACCAACTGAGCTAACGCCGCCATGCTGCGAACTGGTTTTTTATAACACGAATCTCGTATTTACGCCTCAGTACCGCGGATTCTCCTCCTCGACGCCGGCCTCGTGATTCGCGAGCCGCGCGAGCGCGAAGAGGAGCGAGGAGAGTCTATTGAGGTACGCTTTCGTCTCCGGAGAGATGTCGCGAATGCCCTCGTCAGCGACCGTCGTCGCGCGGCGCTCGGCGCGCCGCGCGGTCGTGCGCGCGACGTCGAGGAGCGAGGAGAGTTCCGTGCCACCCGCCACCGAAAACCCTTTCAGGGGCGGGATCTCCTCCTCGATGCCGTTTACGATGTCCTCGACGCCTTGCACCGTCCCTTCCGGCAGCTGCTTATCGCTCCCGGCTAACTCCGCCTGCACGATAAACAGCTTCTCCTGCGTATCGCGGAGGATGTTCGCGATGCGCTCCTCCCCATCCGCGCGCATGCGCACGTAGCCGAGAAAGGCATTCAGCTCGTCGAGCGTGCCCAAGGCTTCGGGCAGCGGCGACGCTTTCGAAATGCGCACGCCCGGTGCGCTGTCGAACGCCTTCGTCGTGCCCCCATCGCCTTTCCCCGTGAAGAGTGCCATGCGCCGATGATACCAAACCGCCCGCAACCTCTTGGGCACGGACGGTTTGGTCTGTTGTGCGCAGGAGGGCACGGTCACGAGTCACTAATCGGATTGCTTCCTGCTGTCGCAATCCGCTAAGTGCTCGCGACTCCGCCTCGGCTACGCTCGCTCCGCTCGCGGCTTCGCAGCCTCCGGCCTTCGAGTCCTCTCCTGCGCTACAAAATGATAGTCGCCGACAGCTTTCGCTGTCGGCTCCTTCATTTTGTGCGCACTTCAGGATAGCATTCGCCGCTTGTGGACGGATTATGCCTTCCAGACAAGATTGGAGTCCTTGCGCAAGCTCATTGCTATGGTGCAGTCCGATCCTGCCCGATACGGCGAAGCGCCCCCGTCTCTTCGGGAAGCGGACGGGCCAGGAGTTCGTACAGCGTGAGCACGCGTCGCGCCATCTCGCGGGCGCTGGCGTCAGTAACTGGTGCGCCATGGAGACGCTCGTATATCGCCTTGAACTCCTCCACTCCCTTGTCTGATGGCCGCATAGGTGCGCCCATATAGAACCATGAATTCCAGTCTCCGCCACTATGCCGTTGCACTGCACTTGAACGCTCGTACTGTCGTGGCGCAGGTGAGGAGTCCGATCCGGTCCGGTATGGTGAAGCGCTTCCGTCTCCTCCAGACGCAGACGGATCGACAAGGGCGCGCCAATACTCAGATGCGACCCTGTAGTATCTTCCTGTTCCTTCAGGGGAACCGCTCCTTGTCTTGCTTGTCGAGTCTTTATATCGTCCTTCGTGTCGCCAACACGGGAGGGCACGGTGGCAAGAGACGTCGATTCCGTTCTGCTACATCTGATGCCGGCACTTCTTGTAGCAATTACGCTTATTCAAGGGGCTGATGCTCAAGATAGGCCAGGATGGCAGCAAAGTACGCGGTCATCTGCTGTCGGTAATCGGGCACAGAACAATAATGCCCGATCCGTTCCACCGCCTACGTCACGCGGCGGGAGTTGGCAGCCACAGTTCCCATCAACGTCACTGTCCGGCAGAGGCCAATACGTGCCGCAGAACCCGTTTGCTGTTCGTAATCCCGAAGTCGGGAGTGCAGGCGCTCGGAACACCTGGTCGGGCGACAGAAGCGGAAGGACATCTCGGGGATCGTCGAATACTCCGGGGGCATTCCAACAGGTTCCGTCAACCGTTGGCATGCGAGACCAAATGCAACAGCGACAGGGCCGAGCAAGCACTGGCGGATATCAGCCGGCGCAACGAGGTACCCACGAGCAACAAAGTCAGCGCGCCTCATTCAACGTACGTCCCAGCGTGGTTTACTCATCTCCGTACGTGGGATTCGTACCGCAGCATCCTGACAACTGCGTCTTGTTCCTTAAGGACGACCTGCATATTCCTCTTCCTTCAGGTCTAGTTACGTGGCAGTCAAAACTCGCAATCGCAAACGTGTCAGTCGCTCGACCTTGGAAAGGGCTGGTGGCGCTCATACAAGTGTCAAGCGGCCAGTACGCGGCCAACGGACACATGGCGCTCGTTACGAACGTCACCGATACCAGCATTACTATCCTCGAAGCGCATTACGGCGGAACGCGCATCGACGAGCGAACCGCAACAGCACCAAATCTCCAGCAAGCGCAGCGGCTACTGCAAATCGTCGCGTACTACGCGCCGCCGTGAGTCAGTGCCCCACGAGCGTCATGAGGAACTTTGAAAACGGGCTCGACCAGTCGAAGGTTACGGTCTCGCTGCAAAGCGGCTCCACATCTGGCGGCACGTCGAACCGGCCGTGGAGAATCGAACAAGGCGCGGCGTCCTGACCTTGCCATATCTCCGTGAAATGGCCGGTGGCCGTCTTGTATGCAAGCAACTCCACTCCGCCGCCGGATACGGGATCGGTTGCTGAAAAGTCGAAATAAGCGCCATCCTGCCGACCCAGGTCCAGCATCGTATTCGCAGGGAGATCGAGATCGTGAATAACTTCGTTCTTGAGCTGCGCGTACGCAACGGGGTCGCGCACGTATGTTGAAATGTTCGCGACACCTTGGTTCTGGGACGCTGAAACTGCGGTTAGCGCGTATAAGACGGCACCAATCGCCACCAAGACGACGGCAATCAACACCAAACCAAGGCGCCGATGCGCAGTCATCGTTGGATGATATCACGCTTATACTCGTCACATTCCTGAATGCTTCGAACCAGTTGAGGAAGGTTCGAATCAAACGTGCGATCGGGTCGGGTACCAAAATAGCGAGTCCAGGACTCGCCATTTTGCATCCGTCATGGGGACGGAATATGTCTTCTATCAATATCTGTGCCCAGGAGAGGACTCGAACCTCCATGCCCTTAACGGGCGCATCCACCTCAAGGATGTACGTCTACCAATTTCGCCACCTGGGCGTCAACTTGCCTTCGGCAAGGACTCGCCTACTATACGCAACGCACGCTCTATTTTCAATCTTTTCCGGGTAAGACACTTAGCCCCAGGACGGGAATACAGGCGCTTGAGCAATTCGACGCTTTCCGTTTTAGCGTATCTCAATTGGACAATATCGCTCTGTTTAGCGATTGAAACGTGCCCTCGGATGCTGAGCAAACGTTCCAACCCACTCCGTATCCAATCGATGTGCACGGGGCTCGCCGAGACGAATTGGAGATAAAACATGAAGCTCGACCGCCAGCGCGGGTCGTAGTAACTATAGAAACTGCCGTCGCCATCGTGATGCCCGCGAAGGAAATCAAAGAAATACTCGTCCGGTATTTCGAGCGCGCTGAGAGTTTTTGATTTGTGTGGCGTCAATCCGATCCCAAGCAAGAAGTCGTAAAGCGCGACATCACCCCACTGCACGCGATGATATGTGCGCTTCGCATCTTTCCTTCCAGACTTGTGCGTGCCAATTTTTACCTTCAGGCCAAGGCATTGCTTGAGGTTTTGCAGTTGCTCTACATCTTTAGATACTACAGAGAAATGGCGGTGGTCGCCTGAAAGACACCCGTCCGTAGCGATAAGCCCGACCGCATACGCAAGCTCGGGTGACCAGCGTATTTCCCTTTTAGGTTTCCGTACATATACACCCATGCCTCAAGTATATAGCGTCTACCAATCCAAAGTGAAGTGCTCGAAGCAATCGTGTGCACAACCAAAACGGAAAACCGCCCGGACGCAAAGCGTCCGGGCGGTTTTCCGTACGCGTTTATGCCGCGACTTCGTCGGCGACCGCAGCGGCCTCCGTCGCGGACCCTTCGGACACTTCCGGCGCCGCAGCGGCAGATACCTCGTTCACCTCTGCTTCGACCGCCTCGGCCTCGGCGACCGGGTGTGCCTCATCGCTCTTCTGGTTCAGCATGCGCGCGTTCCGGAGCTGGCGGTGCACCTCCTTCGTCGCCTTCTCGCGGATGAAGTAGAGCTTCGCGCGGCGCACCTTCGAGCGCTTCACGATCTCGATAGAGTCGATGGCCGGCGAGTAGAGCGGGAACGTCTTCTCGACGCCGACGCCCGAGAGGGTCGCGCGCACCGTGAAGGTAGCGCCCGGCTCCGTGCCGTGCTTCACCGAAAGGACGAGACCCTCGAATGCCTGCTTGCGTGCATTCGCGAGCGTCTTTTCCTTCTTGTCGGCGCCCTTGCCCTTCTTCATCTCGATGATGTTCTGGACTACGCGCACCGAGTCGCCCGGGCGGATGCCGAGCTTCGCGCGCCCTTCGACGTTCACGGAAGTGAGAACCTTGTTCATGACCCGCGCACTGTACCATCCGGGCCGTAAAAACGCAAAACCGGGCGAACTTTCAGGCCATTTTCTCGAGCGCGGCAGCGAAATCGGCCGGCAAGGGTGCCTCGAAGGTGCGCCGCACGCCTGCCTGCGCAGGCAGGCCCGACGGGAGCGCGATGGCGAGGGAGAGCGCGTGGAGCGCCGGACGCTCGAAGCCGAAGAGGCAGGGGCGACCCTTCGCGTAGAGCGGGTCGCAGACGACAGGATGATTGAGGTATTTCAGGTGCACGCGTATCTGGTGCGTGCGGCCGGTCTTCGGCTTCGCTTCGATGACGCTCACCTTTTCTCCTGAGTCGGGATCGGCGCCGCGCGCAAGCACGCGCCACGCGGTCACGGCCGCGCGCTCCTTCTTCCCCTCCCCCTCACGCGCGACGCCCCAGCGCGGCGGTACGCTGCGGATGCGCACGATTTCCGCCTCGACGACGCCCGCGTCCTTCGCCGGGTGTCCGTACACGAGCGCGCGGTACGTCTTCTCCGTGCTGCGCGCCTGGAACTGCTCCTTGAGAAAGGCGTACGCCGCCGCACTCTTCGCGAGAATCATGACGCCCGAGGTTCCACGATCGAGCCGATGCACGATGCCCGGACGGAGAATCGTCTCGCCCTGGGGGCTCGTCCACGGCTCCCCCACCGCCGCCATCTGCGGGTACTTTTCGAGCACCCACGCCGCGACCGATGGCTCCTCGGTCCGACCGTCGCTATGTACGATGAGCCCCGCAGGCTTATCGATGACGAGCACGGCGTCGTCTTCGTAGAGTATGGTCGGTTCCATACCTAAAAACTACAGAAATTCATGGTATCGGCAAGGAACTCGAAGATTCCCAGGTACTGCTTGCATGTACAGCCCCTCTATCCATCCCATGATGCGCAAATAGAGCTGCGTGTCATTGATGTTAATAGAAAATGTCCCTAACGGGAGGCTGTCTTTTTTCCCTTTGCTCGCCTTGTTGTGTTGTTGAGACGATTTGTAGAATTGCGACGCCGGTATACCTGACAGGGCGCTCCAATATCGCTCTGCTTCCAGCGCATTAAGATGCGGGTGAAGAATCACATGTCCCCGAAACTTTGCCTCAGGTACCTCACAAACTTTTCTGAAGAAAAGCATCATTAATTGTATGCTTCGGGGGTCACTATTGGTGAAATCCACTTTCCCCCGTTTGGTCTTAGCACCTTCGCCCCAATATAAAGCTGCTCCTACAAGCATAAGAGATTTCTTTGACAGAGGTCCGATTCCGCTTGCGGCTTTCTCAAAAATAGGCATCCGGCGCGCACGTTCATTTTTTAAACGTTTTGTGCGCCTCTGCTCAATAGACTCAAGCGTATGTCCGCGCTCAGAAAGCCTCTTTTTTTGAGATGCAGTAAGTTCGACATCGCGAACCCAGAGACTCACGCTGCTTTTGGTCACCCCGAGTAAACGAACAATCTCATTTATAGAATGCCCTTGTGTTCGTAGCGTACGCGCCTTGTTTCGTTCAATCCATTTCATGTCGAACCTATTTATGTAGTATACTATACTGTACTCTTTACTGATTAGAGTGGCTTTCCGTAACAATTGTGGATATAGTTCTGTGATCGGGCGATTAGCTCAGTTGGCAGAGCAACGTCCTTACACGACGAAGGTCGCAGGTTCGAGCCCTGCATCGCCCACATGCTCCTGAAGAAAATATTCGCCGACGGATTATTTCTGCTTCATGGTTCTATACTCCTCGTTATTCTATTTGGGCGGCTCTTTCAAACTCTCTGGTGGTTATATGTTCCCATCCTCGGCATTACACTGACCTCCGAGGTACTGCTCGGCTATCGCTTCCTTAGTCGCTGGGAATTCGACCTGCGCAAACAAATCAATCCTGAAATAGCGTACGACTTTACCTTCTCCGGCTACTATACACGCAAGCTTACTGGCCACAGCTTACGGACCGAACTCGTTAAGGTTGCTGCCTGGACGTTTCTTCCCGCATCGCTAGGACTTGAGCTCTACTTTCACTTTCTTGTCTCGTAAGTGGGCATGGGGAGATTCGAACTCCCAACCCTTGCGGGACACGCTTCTGAGGCGTGCACGTATACCAGTTCCGTCACATGCCCGTTTCCGCACTGTACTGTGTTTGCGTGTTTTTATAAAGGGCGCGGCCGGCCTTGCCGGCCGCGCTCTTAACAAGCCACATTTTGATCTATTGATGTGTGATCGAGCTCATACTGCAAAATCCATATCGGGCTCCCCGAGATGAAGCTCGTCTTCGTGTTGCACGCGTTCAGGGCGCCCACCTGCGTGTCGATGCCGATCGGGAACCAGGTCGGCACCGGAAACGCGGTTCCGTTCACGCGCTCGGTCGGAACGAAGCTCGCGCCTGCTATCTCATTCCACATGAAGCCCATCGAGTAGATGCCAACCCTCACGCCCTGGCTATTCAAATAGTCGAGCGCGCCCTGGATGGTCGCGTCGTTCACGGCCGGATTCGCCGACCAGCTGTTCGCCTCCTCGATATCGAGCCACCAAAACGCAGCCGCGACCTTCGCACTCTCAGCGTACGTGTACGCGTCTTTCGCCGCGCTGTAGCCGTAATTGTACGCTTCGCACGTGGATGGCTCCGGGTACGCGCTCGTGCCGGCGCTCGCGGTCGTCTGCGAGAATCCCGCCGCGGAGACCGCCGGCGCTGCGTTCGTGCAGTCTTTCGGCGCGCTCGTGTGCCCCGCGACCGTGCTGCCGTAGGGAGCGTTAATATTCATATAAAAGGTAGGGCGCGCCGCGGATGCCATCTGCGCCCAGGAGTACTCGGTCGCGATGCGCGCATTGTGCGTGAACGCCTTGCCGCTCGTCACCCCGACGACACCGAACCCGAAGTAGGTCGCCGGGTACGCGTACGTATTGAATGACAGGTCATAGCCGAGCGCGCTCGACGGGTACACACTCCCCACGACCGGCACGTGCGGAGGCGAGGGCGGCGTCGAGGTCGCAGCCGAAGGGTCAGTCATCGGCGCGCCCGCCGCCGCTACCGAGGCGCCGAGGAGATTCTGCACCCGCGCGACCGTCGCCATATCCACCCCGAACGCTTCGAGGAGCGAGACGATGGCGCTCACCTGCCCGCTCGAGAGCGCAGCCGCAAAGGACACCGAAGGCACCGCGATGCTTCCGAGCATCGCTACCGCCATGAGAAATGGAATCAGCCGCCTCTGCATACGGGTACTGTATCACTGATTAGTACGCGACGGCCTGCGGGAAAATCCCGACTGCCACGCACGCTAATGAAGACGGGCTATTGGAACAATCCTTTCCGCGCCAGTGCGCGGTCACCGATATTCTCCTCGCCGTCCTTGGGCCGGCGCCTATGCAGGTGGTCACGAGTCGCTAAGTATTTTGCTACGCGCACTCGCAAAATACTAAGCGCTCTCGACCCCGCCTCGCCGTGCTCGGAAGACCTCACCCATGGCTCCGGCCGGCATGACGCACAAAACCTGGCGCAGGCCAGGTTTTGTGTCAGTCATGCCCCCAGCTGGAATCGAACCAACATCGACGGCTTAGAAGTCCGCAGCTCTATCCATTGAGCTATGGGGGCCTCCTTAGCCTACTGTACTTTTGCTGCTATTGCGACGGGTCGGCGAAGCGGTAGACGCCGGTCGCATACTTGAGTTCCTCCGCATTGCGCTCGGAGAAGATGGTGTGGATGGTGTCGAGCGACTGCTGGCTGAACACCTGGGGCACCGCGGGCGCGGCGCCGCCGAACGTGCCGCCTCCGGCGACCGTGCTGAATGCCCACAGGTTCCAGACGAGCATGACTATGAACGCGAGCGCGGCAAGCGTGAGGAGCGTGAGCCAGTCGCGATCGGGGCGGAGGCGCGGACCGTACGAGAAGCGCTCGGCGATGGCCCGCATGACGTGAGAGAGGTTCATGGCAGTTTACGGACGGCGGGCGAAGCGCCGGAAACGGGAGCGGAACTCGTCGCGACCGTCGGGGTCGTGGACGCGGCGGGCGGCGCAGACGCCGCCGCAGACCCGACGACGAGCTTCACGTCGGCGTGCCACGCATTCTTCGCGTCCTCGGTGACCGCAAGTCCGGTAATCGACAGGTCGTACGGCGCGTACTCGAACACGCCCACCGTGCGCATGACCGCATCGAAGGTGCCGGTAACCGTGACGGCAAGCGAGAGCGACGGGCGCGCTGCGCTGCCGCTTGCCGAGACGGACTGCACGGCGACCGTCGCGCCGAGCGCGCTCCCCCGCGCCTGGAGGTCGTCGATGAAGCTCACGATGTTCGCCTCGGGTACGAAGTACGCGCGCACTGCTGCTTCGTCGCCCGCGATCTGCGCGAGCGCGGTCTGGGCGGACGCGATGCGCGCCGCAGTCGACGTCCTCGCATCGACCTGCTGCGCGAGGTTCGCCACCGTGACGCTCTCCGCGGACACGGTGCCGTACCAGTACCAGTAGCCCGCGAGCGCGGCCGTAGCAAGCGCGGCCGCGAGCGCGAGCCGGGTGAGCGACGAGTTCGGCAGGAAGCGCTTCATGGTGCGAGCGTTACGGTGACCGTAAACGGGATGTTCGTGCTCTGCGCGAAGACCGATACCGGTAGGTCGGCTCCGGTGGCGAACGCCGACGCCTTCAAGGCCAGCTGGTACTGGAGGAGCGCGTCGCGCGTAGCCGCGATACCGGATATCGCGAGGGTCGCGGGCTGTGCGCCCGCCTCTGGCGCGTAGGTAAACCCGGCGAGCGTCACGCCCGGGCGCGAGACGGCAAGCACCTCGCTCATGAGACCGGTGACCGACGGCGCATTCGCGAGCGCGACCAGGGTCGAGGCGTCGTTCGAGAGTGCGGTGAGCCGCGCGGAGAGCGCGGCCTCGTTTGACGACGCGAGCGTCGCGTCGATGGCGGCGACCTGCGCGCGCTCCGCGCTCGCCGCCCGCGCGAGGTACACGTAGGTCGGGATGAGGAGCACGGTCGCAGCCGCAGCGAGCCCGGCGACGAAGAGGAGCGCGACGACCGCGAGCCGCTTGAAATACTCGGCGCGGAGTGCGCGCTTGCGCTCGGGCGGAAGGAGATCGGTGAGCCGGTTACGCATACGGGTGGGCGGCATCGCGGAGTGCGAGGCCGATCGCGGTCGCGTAGGCGAGCGACTCGGAGTACTCGAGGTCCGGCAGCCAGTATGCGCGCGGCGCGAGATTCCGGAACACGTCTCCGGCGGTAACGGGAATATGGAGCGAGCCCTCGAGGTACTCGGGAAGGCCGCGCAGGGACGCGTTGCCGCCCGCGAGGATCGCCTGCGTCACGGGACGGTGCACGCCGCCTAGGGCCGCGCGTCCCTGCCAGTACTCGAGGTGCCGCGCGATCTCGTCGCGGATCGCGGAAACCGTCGAGAGCATCGCCGCGAGGTAGTCTTCGTTCCCGGGCGCCGGCACGATGCCGCGCTCGGCCTTCACCCGCCGCGC